>NZ_DBMACV010000039.1:0-31729 GCF_057861905.1 Phocaeicola sp.
TAGCTAAAAACATTGGGAAAAAATATTTCTTATTTGTTGGTAGTATAAAGCCACATAAAAATTTAAAGAATGCTTTATTAGGTTTTAAAGAATTTAGTAATGACGATTATCAATTTATTATTGTCGGTAAAAAAGAAGGTTTTATTACAGGAGATAATGAAGTTTTCAAATTAGTAACTCTAATAAATAAAGAAAAGGAAAAAGTCTTATTTACAGGTAATATCAATGATCAAGAATTATATGCTTGGTATAAAGGTGCCTCTGCACTAATTATGCCTTCTTTATATGAAGGATTCGGACTTCCTATTGTGGAAGCCATGCATTTCAATATTCCAATTATATCCTCAGATATTCCTGTTTTGAAAGAAATAGGAAAAGAATATATTTCTTATTTCAACCCTTATGATCCGAGCAGTATAAAAGAAAAAATGGTACAAATAAGTCAACATACAACCTCAGTATCATATCCTAAATGGAGAACATGGGCTGAAACAGCAGAAAATATAGCACAATTATTCGAACAAACCACAATAAAATAACAACCTATTTTTATGAAAGTAGCAATCATCCAAGAATGGCTAGTAACTGTTGGAGGCTCTGATAAAGTAGTAAAAGCTATCGCTGATGTTTTTCCTGATGCAGACATTTATACGTTAGTAGCCCAAAAAGAGGTCTGCGATGAACTTGGCATTAATTGGGATAAAGTACATACGTCTTTTATCCAAAAAATGCCACTCGGCACTAAAAAGCACAGAGCTTATCTACCATTATTCCCATTTGCCATAGAACAATTTGATTTAAGAGGATATGATGTTATTATATCTTCTTCACACTGTGTTGCAAAAGGTGTATTGACTAAAGCAGACCAATTGCATATTTGCTATTGCCACTCTCCCATCAGATATGTGTGGGATATGTACAATGAGTACTTGGAAGAATCCAACCTAACAAAGGGAATAAAAAGCTGGTTAGTAAGATACTTACTTCACAGAATCAGAAAATGGGATATGCTTTCAAGCTTCCGCGTAGATCATTACATCAGTAATTCCGATTATGTAGGACAAAGAATAAAAGAAACCTACAGAAGAGAATCTACTACCATCCATCCCAATATTGATATTTCTCACTTCGAATTTTGTGGACAGAAAGAGAATTTCTATTTGGCAAGTAGCCGTTTAGTTGCTTACAAGAAAATAGACATCATAATAGAAGCATTTAATCGTATGCCTGAGAAAAAACTAATAGTTATTGGAGGTGGTCCAAATTTAAAAAGATATCAGGAAATGGCTAAAGAAAACGTAACCGTTATGGGATATCAACCATTTAATGTATTGAAAGAAAAAATGCAAAAGGCAAAGGCTTTTATTTTTGCAGCAGATGAAGATTTTGGTATGATACCTATAGAAGCCCAAGCCTGTGGAACTCCTGTTATAGCCTATGGTCATGGTGGCTCATTAGAAACGGTATCTGAGGGAAAGACTGGATTATTCTTCCATGAACAAACTCCTGAAAATATCATAAAAGCTGTAACATACTTCGAATCTTTAGGTGAAACACCTTTCAATTATGAAACTTGCAGAAAATGGGCAGAATCATTCTCTGAAGAACGTTTCAAGAAAGAAATCAAAGAATTTGTAGAATCTAAATACAAAGAATTTAAAAATCCAAATAAATGAACTATTTCATAACAGGAGGGACCGGCTTCATCGGTACCCATCTCACCAAATTACTGAATGAACTTCATCCAGAAGCAAAAGTATACAATCTATATATTGTAAAACCAGGTACTCCACTCCCCACAGTAAAAGACTACAAATCACCTTTGAAAAAAGGAGAAACCGTAAAAGCTGAATTTATTTATTGTGACGTACGTAAACCTATAGAACTAAATGTTCCTGTATCAAGTGAGGATATTATCTTCAACTTTGCAGCAGTACATCGCACTCCAGGTCATCCTGACCATGAATATTTCGAAACCAATATTCGTGGAGCTGAGAATGTGTGTGCTTTCGCTGAAAAGCATGGTATCAAAAAAATTGTGTTTACCAGCTCAATAGCTCCATATGGTGCAGCAGAGGAACTAAAAGAGGAAACGACTCTTCCAACTCCTAACACTCCTTATGGAATATCAAAACTAGTTGCAGAAAAAATACATACTATTTGGCAAGCCAAAAACGAGAAGGAAAGACAGCTTACTATCGTACGTCCGGGAGTTGTTTTCGGTAAAGGGGAGAATGGAAATTTTACACGCCTATATTGGGCTATAAGAAAACATGAATTTGCTTATCCGGGACGCAAAGATACCATCAAAGCGTGTATCTACGTAAAAGAACTGGTACGTTTCATGGTGTACAGACTTGAAAACCATGAAGAAGGAGTAGAACTTTACAACTGTTGTTTTGAACCAGCTTATACCATTCAGCACATTGTAGAAGCTATGAAAAAAGTTACTGGACTGACTTCCACCGTATTTGATATTCCTAACTGGATAATTATGCCCACAGCTACAATTATCGGAGCATTGGGTGCACCAATGGGTATCTGTCCTGCCCGGGTAAAGAAGTTACAGATTTCTACTAACATTTGTGGTAAGAAATTGAAAAGCTCAGGTTATCAGTTTAAATGGACTTTTGAAGAAGCACTTAATGACTGGTTTAATGATAATGACAGACTCTTTCTAAAATAAGAATATTTATATTTATGCAAACCCACGTAGTCATCATGGCAGGCGGCATAGGAAGCCGTTTCTGGCCCATGAGTACCCCCGAATGCCCCAAACAGTTCATTGATGTAATGGGCGTAGGAAAATCGTTAATTCAGCTCACGGTAGAGCGTTTCAAGGATATCTGCCCGAAAGAGAATTTCTGGGTAGTAACCTCGGAAAAGTATGTAGACATCGTAAAGGAGCAGTTACCACAGATTTCAAAGCAGCATATCCTAGCGGAACCGGAAGCGAGAAATACGGCACCGTGCATCGCGTATGCCTGCTGGAAAATTCGGAAAGAGTTTCCGCAGGCGAATATCGTAGTGACTCCCTCGGATGCACTGGTGATTGATACGGCGGAATTTGCTCGCTGCATAGCCGTAGCATTGGAGAAAACGGCGGACTCACATGCCATCGTGACCTTGGGGATGAAACCTACCCGACCGGAAACGGGCTACGGGTACATCGCAGCTCAGGGTGAAGCCGACGAAAAAGGTATTTGCAAAGTGGAAGCGTTCAAGGAGAAACCAGACCTGGAAACGGCGAAGAGGTATCTGGCGGCGGGAAATTATTTCTGGAACGCAGGAATATTTGTATGGAATGTGAACACGATTACGAATGCCATATGCAGGTATGCGCCGCAGATTGCGGGAGTGATGGACAAGCTGGAGCCTGCCTTGTTTACCGACAGGGAGGCAGAAGAACTGAAACACCTCTTCCCTACTTGCGAGAAAATTTCCATCGACTATGCGGTAATGGAGAAGGCGGAGGATATCTATGTACTGCCAGCGGAGTTCGGATGGAGTGATTTAGGCAGCTGGGGTTCACTGCACACGCTGTTGCCGCAGGATGAGAGTGGAAATGCTTCCGTAGGAACAAACGTGAAGCTATTCGACTGCCGGAACTGTGTGGTGCATGTGGCGGATGAACGCAAGGTGATACTGGAAGGTCTAGACGGCTACATCGTAGCAGAAAAAAAAGGTCAGCTGCTAATATGCCGCCTAAGTGAAGAACAGCGCATCAAAGAGTTTCAACATGGAATAACCTGAGTTTATCAGGTTCTATTTTATATCTATTATATCTAAGAAATCGCTACGACTCTCAGCACGAGGTCTGTAGCGATTTTTTGTAACCTGCCGGAAAAGCATTACCTTTGCGGCGCATTTATATCAAATAAAGAATCAATGAATTACATAAATATATGTACATGGCTCACCGTGTTATGCCTAGGAGGCACACTGCATGCGCAGACGGCGGACTCTACGCTGACTTATCGTGTAGAGGCGAGCGGAAATATATCGAACGGTACGTATGCTCCGTTATGGCTTTCAGCTAACCGGTACGGGCTGTCGAGCGTGGAGCCGAACAGTGGATATATACGGGCAGGACTGAGTTTCAATAAGAATTTGCGGCATCATTGGAAGGTGCAGGCAGGAGTGGATATTGCAGCTACGGCAAACCAGACGGCGGACTTCGTGGTGCAGCAGGCGTTTGTGGATGTTTCGTGGAAGTTTTTGAAACTGAGCATCGGTAGTAAGGAACGACCGGGGTTCCCGCTATGTAAGAATGAGCGGCTAAGCAGCGGCATGATGGTGGAAGGTGCGAACGCACGTCCGGTTCCGCAGGTACGCGGAGAGATTTCCGACTATGTGGCAATACCGGGAACACGGGGATGGTTGTCGCTGAAGGGACATATTGCTTACGGAATATTTACAGACAATAACTGGCAGGAAGGTTTTGTTTCACCAGGAAATACGTATGGAAAGAATATTCACTATCATAGCAAATCGATTATGTTCCGCATTGGTAACCGGAAGAAGCTGCCCGCGGAATTTGAATTCGGGATTCTGATGGCGGCGCAGTTTGCAGGCGACCAACTCAGAAAGAACAAGGACGGTAACAGTGAACTGATAACGGACATGCCCGATGGACTGAAAAGTTTCTTTAAGGCATTTATTCCGATGAGCGGAGGAAGTGATACACCGTGGGGAGATCAGGTTAATGTGGAAGGGAATCATTTGGGTAGCTGGAATTTTGCCCTGAACTATTACCTGAAAGATTGGAAATTCCGAGTGTATCTGGAGCATTATTTCGACGACCACTCGCAAATGTTCTGGGAGTACGGACGGTGGAAGGACGGACAGCTGGGCATAGAAGTAACGCTACCGAAGAACCGCTGGGTAAGTACGGTGCTGTGGGAAGGGCTTTCGACCAAGGATCAGACAGGACCGATTTTGTACGACGGATTCGCGGGAAGCATGGACTACCAAGTTAGTGCCAAAGATAATTACTACAACAATTACTGTTATCAGGCATGGCAGCATTGGGGACAGGGTATGGGAAACCCTCTCCTGCCAGGTCCTATATATAATAAGGATAGAACAATCACATTTAAGAGTAACCGGGTACGGGCACAGCATCTGGGACTGGAAGGTCAGCCGGCTACGGAATGGGGCTACCGGGTACTAATTTCATTTGCACGGTACTGGGGTACATACGATGTTCCTCTCGACAAGCAACGCAAGCAATTCAGCTCGCTGTATGAGGTGACGTACAGTCCGCAGTGGGCGAAAGGCTGGAGTGCAGCGGTCAGCATGGGACTGGACCGAGGAAATTACCTGGGTAACTCTACGGGAGGGATGTTCACTATCCGAAAGACCGGAGGTATTTTTTAAATGAAAAAATGTATGGAATATAAATATATGAGAAGTATTTTATATATGGCAGTGCTGCTGATGGCTGTGCTTGCAAGCGGATGTAAAAAGGAACCCATAGACCGTAACATAGAGGGGATGTGGAGACTGGAGCAGTTTACTACGCACGAAGATGGCGTGGTGCACAAGGAGTGCCAGCGTACGTTCTACAGCATCCAGCTTTGGGTGGTGGAAATTGCGGAAAAGCAGTGCCCCGAAAATCATGGATATAAAATGGTAATAGGTCGTTTTTCTTACAACGATAATCATTCGGAAGTAACGATGAAAGATTTCAAGTACCGCTCCGATACGGGTGACAGCGGTAAGGAGGTGAGCCGTGAGGACTTGCTACCTTATGGAATAAACAGCAGTGAAACGACTTTCAGGGTGCTGAAAGCAGACGGAAAGCATCTCACGCTAAAGTCGGACTATGCTACGCTGGAGTTGACAAGCTTTTAAATAAAATTCGTTACATATTGAAGAATATTACTATCTTTGCATAAACAAACATATCCAATGATGAAAAACAATAAAGAATTAATGAACCGCGCAGCCGACAATATTCGTATTCTGGCTGCTGCTATGGTGGAAAAAGCTAAATCCGGTCATCCGGGTGGCGCTATGGGTGGTGCAGACTTTGTAAATGTACTGTTTTCTGAATTTCTTGTTTATGATCCTGAAAATCCACGCTGGGAAGGTCGTGACCGTTTCTTCCTCGACCCGGGACACATGTCGCCGATGTTGTATTCGGTTCTGGCACTGAGCGGCAAATTTACGATGGACGAACTGGCTCAGTTCCGTCAATGGGGAAGCCCTACTCCGGGACATCCGGAAGTGGACATTATGCGTGGTATAGAAAATACTTCCGGCCCGCTGGGACAGGGACATACGTTTGCTGTTGGTGCTGCCATCGCGGCTAAGTTCCTGAAGGCTCGTCTGGGTGACGTGATGAACCAGACTATTTATGCTTACATCTCCGACGGTGGTGTGCAGGAAGAGATTTCTCAAGGTGCCGGACGTCTTGCCGGACATCTGGGACTGGACAACCTGATTATGTTCTACGACTCGAACGATATCCAGCTTTCTACTGAATGTGAAGCGGTAACCGACGAGGATGTAGCTAAAAAATATGAAGCGTGGGGATGGAAGGTTATTACCATCAACGGTAATGATGCTGACCAAATACGTGAAGCACTGACTGAAGCGAAAGCGGTAACAGGACAGCCTACACTGATTATCGGTAAGACAATCATGGGTAAGGGTGCGCTGAAAGCGGACAACACAAGCTATGAACGTAACTGTGCTACTCACGGTGCTCCGCTGGGCGGCGAGGCTTATATCAATACAATCAAGCATCTGGGTGGTGACGTGGAAAATCCGTTCCAGGTATTCCCGGAAGTAGCTGAGCTGTATGCTAAACGCCGTGAAGAGTTGAAGGCTATCGTAGCTGAACGTTATGCTGCGAAGGCTGAATGGGCTAAGGCTCATCCGGATCTGGCTGCCAAGATGGAATTCTGGTTCTCTAACCAGACTCCGAAAATCAACTGGGAGGCTATCGAACAGAAAGCGGGTGGAGCAACACGTGCTGCCTCGGCTACTGTGCTGGGTGTGCTGGCTACACATGTGGAAAACATGATTGTGTCTTCTGCCGACCTCTCTAATTCGGACAAGACTGACGGATTCCTGAAAAAGACTCATGCCTTTACAAAAGGTGATTTCAGCGGCGCATTCCTGCAGGCGGGTGTGTCTGAGCTGACAATGGCTTGCTGCTGTATCGGTATGGCGCTGCACGGTGGTGTTATCGCTGCATGTGGTACTTTCTTTGTATTCTCCGATTATATGAAACCGGCTGTACGTATGGCTGCACTGATGGAAATGCCTGTGAAGTTTATCTGGACTCACGATGCGTTCCGTGTGGGTGAAGATGGTCCTACGCATGAACCAGTAGAACAGGAGGCTCAAATCCGACTGATGGAAAAACTGAAGAATCATAAGGGACATAACTCGATGCTGGTACTGCGCCCGGCTGATGTAGAGGAAACAACTCAGGCTTGGAAGCTGGCAATGGAGAATACATCTACTCCTACTGCCTTGATTTTCTCTCGACAGAATATCGCGAACCTGCCGGAAGGTACTGACTATACGCAGGCTGCAAAGGGTGCTTATATCATAGCTGGTTCGGATGAAAATCCGGATGTGATTATGGTGGCTTCGGGTTCTGAAGTTTCTACTTTGGTAGCGGGTGCCGAACTGTTGCGTAAGGATGGTGTGAAACTGCGTATTGTTTCTGTTCCGTCGGAAGGTTTGTTCCGCAGCCAGAGCAAGGAGTATCAGGAAAGCATTATCCCGACGGGTGCCAAGGTATTCGGACTGACTGCTGGTCTGCCTGTCAACCTGCAAGGGCTGGTTGGCGCCAATGGTAAGATCTGGGGTCTGGAATCGTTCGGTTTCTCTGCTCCTTACAAGGTACTGGACGAAAAACTGGGATTCACTGCAGAAAATGTATATAACCAAGTAAAAGCAATGTTAGAATGAAAGTAATAGGACTGGCTTCCGATCATGCCGGATTTGAACTGAAAGAGTATGTAAAACAGTGGCTGAAGGCAAAAGGATGGGAGTATAAAGATTTTGGAACGTATAGTACTGAGAGTTGTGACTATCCGGATTTTGCTCATCCGCTGGCTCTGGCTGTAGAGGCTGGTGAATGTTACCCGGGAATAGCTATCTGCGGAAGCGGAGAGGGTATCAGCATGACACTGAACAAACATCAGGGTATCCGGGCTGCTCTTTGCTGGATGCCGGAAATAGCACATCTGGCACGACAGCATAATGATGCGAATGTGCTGGTTATGCCGGGACGTTTCATCGATACGGAAATGGCGGATAAAATCATGACGGAATTCTTCGCTACGGGCTTCGAAGGTGGACGCCATCAGGCAAGAATTGATAAGATTCCAGTCAAATAATCTTTCTCCTGACAGATAATATAATGATATTCACTACAGGCTGCAAGGGCTTGTAGTGAATATTTTTATTTTCGGACGTTTCCTTTTTTTAGCAGGCTTCTCTTCACTTCCTATATTTTTATCTGTATATTTGCTTGCTATAAAAACAAAAAAGAAAATCAAATAGAAAAATTACCATGAAAAAACTGTTATTTATCCTGCTAATGTGTCTGCCGATAGCTGGTATGGCAAAAGACAAGAAAGATAATACCGACCCGAAATATCTGGCCGGTGCTGTAACGACAATCGACGGAAAGGTGGCTTTTACCAATGAAATAAATGCACCGGGACTGTCGAAAACGGATATATTCAATCAAATGTTAGAATGGGCTAAAGGGCGTTTCAAACCCGACGGGAAGCTGTATAGCCAGGTTTCATACTCGAACAAGGAGGAAGGAACTATCGCTGCATCGGCCGAAGAGTATATGGTTTTCTCGTCGACTGCGCTGTCGCTGGACCGCACGCGTATTTATTATCAGTTGCTTATCACTACGGAAGACGGTAAGTGTAAAATGTTGATGACGCGTATCCGTTACTGGTACGACGAGGCAAGAGATGGTGGACAGAAATATACTGCCGAGGAGTGGATAAACGATGATATGGCGCTAAATAAAAAGAAAACAAAGCTGGCTCCTATCTGTGGTAAGTTCAGACGGGAAACCATCGACCTGAAGGATGAATTGTTTCAGTCGGCATCGGCTGCGCTGGGACAGAAGTTCCTGAATAATGCGCCGGCTACTGCCACACAAAGTGTTCCGATGCAGACATTGCAGCCTGCTACTCCGGTTATCAATGCTTCGGCAGAACTGAAAGAGGTCGGTCTGGAACAGTTGCCTGCCAACCTGAACGAGATTGCGGCAAAGGGACGTATCACGCTGACTGCGGCAAACGGTGAGGAAATCGATATCAAAGCTGAAAACTGGAGCGGATTCGGCAAGATGTTCAACAAGAATGTTTCTTATCTGCTGATCGACCAGAGCCGTATAGCTGCTACTGCCTTGATGGAACAGAGTGCTACATACAAAATCTCATTCTATACAGATAACAACACCAAGGCAAGTGTGGTTGTGGAATGCAAGAAGGCTATGTCGCAAAAGATGACTGCTGATGACTTGAAATCGCTGAACCAGAATGTAGATGCTTCGAAACAGTATACTATGTATATCGGTGAGGTAACAAAAACTTGGATGAGATAAAGGAAACGGAATTCCCGTACTGACATAAAAAGAAAGGGGAAATTTGAAAGCTATTCCGCAGAGAATAATTTCAAATTTCCCCTCTTCTATTTTTCTGACTGATCAGGTCTTATCGGGTGTATGAATGGCTTACCGGTGTCATGATGAAGGTAAATTCATAATCGCCGTAAGGTAACATATACTGTGGTTCGGGAACGGCTCCCCAACTATCGATACATCCTAATCCCATCTGCGCCTTGTCGATCAGGACATTGGTCAGGTCTGCCTTTTCTACTTCGTTGGAGTGTTCCTGTTTCTTTTCCCATCCTGAATCGAGCGAGCTGATGGTGTAATGCAAAGCAGATGCTGAGAACGGTGCTTCGGCTACAAACATCAGTCCGCTGCCGGCTTCGTTCAATTGTTTCCACCAGCGGATATCCGACTTGGTACCGTTTTCCTGCGGACGGATATAAGCATAGAACTGCTCGTCTACGGTCTGGTTATAAACGCCGAGGTCGGTAGATGTCTTGCGGTCGGCATAGTTTTCAATTGGTCCACGACCGTAATAAGAAATCTTCTCGAAGGATGCCGGCATTACCAACTGTAAGCCGAAACGGAACATATTGGCTACCTTGGCATTCTTGTCGGCTGTCATCTTCTGAGTAACCTTGACGGCACCTTTGTTATTGATGGTATAGGTAAGCAACAGTTTAGCTGAAACGTTCTTCATGTCGTATTCGGCTGAAACGACTGCCATGCCGTCTTTCATTTCTCCCTTCAATGAAAGCAGTTTGATGTCGGGATTCTTCCATGCTACATATTTCTGCTGAAGACCAGCACCGAAATCGTTATCGGTCAGAGCACGCCAGAAGTTAGGTGTCATGGCTTCTCCTTCTTTTATCATATTCAGCCCGTTCACTTCATACTTATCCATGTAACCATTTTGCTTATTGAACTGGATATTGAAGTCCTCTCCGACTACAACCATGCGGTTTACGTTTTCATTCTTGATCTGCGGAGTAACTACTGTTACGTTCTTTTCTGCAACATTGGCAAGATTCATAGCAGGAGCTTCGTAAGCATTCAGTGTAAGCTGGGCTTTAGCCACTACATGACCGGCAGGAAGCAGGCCTTCGCGATTTTTCTGAATGTATTTTACGTTAAGCAACCATTCGCCGCACTTGCAAGTCTTGCCCCAGTCGAGTTTTATACTGGCTGTCTGGCGTGGAGCGACCGACAGATTCTCAACACGTCCGCTACGGACTGCCTTTCCGTCTTTCAGAAGTTCCCATTCGAGTGCATAAGCAGATAAATCGCGGAAGAAGTTTTCATTATAGACATTGATTTCTCCTTTCGACAAATCGCCTGCCGTGGTCCAGATGTTCTGATAGAAATAGCCAACCTCGTACATGTGTGGATTGGGCTTGCGGTCGGGACTGATCAGTCCATTGTCGCAGAAGTTGTTGTCGCTGGCATCGAAACGGTTGAAATCGCCTCCGTATGCATAAATCATCTTACCGTTCTTTCCGGTCCAGCGGCATGACTGGTCAACGAAATCCCAAATGAAACCTCCCTGGAACTTCGGATACTTACGTATCAAATCCCAGTATTCCTTGAAACCGCCTTCCGAGTTTCCCATAGCATGAGCGTACTCGCACTGGATAAGAGGCTTGGTGCTGTTTTCATTCTTTACATAATCCTCACAGTCTTTATAACGGTAATACATCGGACAGTAGATATCGGTCTTGCCTTCCAGACCGGCTCTTTCGTATTGTACAGCTCGGCTCGGGTCTTCGGCTTTTACCCATTCGTAAGCGGCATCAAAGTTCGGTCCGTAACCGGCCTCATTACCCAATGACCAGAAAATAATGCTGGGATGATTGAATCCGCGTTGTACATTGCGTTCGTTACGCTCCAAATGAGTCTTTTTGAATAAAGGAACTTTGGCCAATGTCTTTTCTTCATAACCCATACCGTGTGATTCCAGATTGGCTTCGGCTACTACGTAGATACCGTATTTATCGCACAAGTCATACCAGAAGTTATCGTCCGGATAGTGGCAGGTACGCACGGCGTTGATGTTGAACTGCTTCATAATCTGGATATCCTGAATCATCCGTTCGCGCGATACATAAGATCCGCCGTCGGGATCCATTTCGTGGCGGTTCGCTCCTTTTATCAGTACCGGTTCGCCATTTACCAGTATCTGTGCATTCTTCAGTTCGATCTTACGGAAACCTACTTTGACCGGAACAACTTCACTGACTTTGTTTCCATCTTTCAGTGTAGCACGCAAAGTATATAAATAAGGAGTTTCTGCCGACCATTTGTGAGGTGCATCGAGGTTGATGGTTGTGGAAACCTTGCCACTTCCTGCTACGTTCTGGGTTGCTACTACCTGATTGCGGGCATCCAGAAGGTCAAGAGTGACTGTGGAACTGCCTTTCAGGCTTAACTCTACCGCCAAAGAACCGTTTTTGTACTCGCCGTCCAGGTCTGGTGTGACACGAATGTCATCGATGCGTTTCTTGTTTCGGGCATAAAGATAACAGTCGCGAGCTACACCTGTATAGCGGAAGAAGTCCTGATCCTCAAAGTAACTGCCATCGCACCAGCGGAATACTTGAAATGCAATAACATTTTTCTGTCCTAATTTCAGATAAGGTGTCAGGTCGAATTCGGCCTCCAACTTGCTGTCTTCACTGTATCCTACATATTTGCCATTCACCCATAAGTACATGTTCGAACTTACAGCTCCGAAATGTGCGATAATGTCTTTTCCTTTCCAGTCGGCAGGAACAACAATCTCGCGGCGGTAAGAACCTACGTGATTGTTTTCTACAGGTACATAAGGAGGATTATTTGTAAACTGGTTACGCCATGCATAGCCTACATTCAGGTATATCGGGTCGCCATAGCCGTTCAATTCCCAAACTGCCGGGACTTGCAAATCATCCCATCCCTTATCATTAAAATCAACTTTCCAGAAATCGGTGGGACATGCGTCTGCATTCTTTACCCAGAAAAATTTCCATTTTCCGTTTAAAGTCATGAAGTTGTCGGAGTTTTCCTTGATGGCCTGAGTGGCAGCATCCGTACTTTCGTAAGCAAAGAAATTGGTGTGCATCGGAGCGCGGTTAACTGCATTGACTTCAGGATCTTGCCATTCCTTGAAAGTCTGCGCCTGGGAAGAAAGTGTACAAGCTCCCAAGATGCCGAGCAAAAGAGGTTTTTTCATAATAAATTTAAGTTCTCTTACAATTATAAATATATTCTATACAAAAGTAATCATTTTTTGTATATTCACAAACAACAGGCTGCTGGAAGTAAAATAAAAAGAGGTTGCCTCAAAATAGAATTGCAAAAAATAAAAATCTGATAGATTGAATTTAGGAATAAAAAGATCTCCTACTTTTAGTCCTGTAATTGAAGAAAACAAAGACTAAAGTAGGAGATTTTTATGTTGTAACTTACAGATTAGAAGTAAGCGTATCTCAGTTTTTCATTTTGAAACCTCTTCGTCTATTCTGATTGTTCCATAGCAAACTGTCCAGCCTTGAAGATTTCACCCTGACAGCCGCTTTAGGAAAACAGGTTTACATTCTTAATGCTGCATTATCCGCGTAACTGCTTGTCCATTGCTGCAGCTGCACGACGTCCGTCTCCCATAGCCAGAATTACGGTGGCACCACCACGGACTATATCTCCACCGGCATAAATAGTCGGTATAGACGACTGCATATTCTCGTTTACGGCAATGGTTCCTTTACGTCCCAGTTCCAGTCCGGGGATAGAATGTGGAACAATCGGGTTCGGAGAAACTCCTACACTGACAATAGCCATATCAATATCGATGGTTTCTACTGCGCCGGGGATAGGCACCGGACTACGACGTCCTGAAGCATCGGGTTCGCCCAGTTCCATCTTCTGCAAGACAACTTGTTTGACACGTCCCTTTTCGTCGGCAATGTATTCTATCGGGTTATGCAAAGTCAGGAATTCCACACCTTCTTCTTTAGCGTGCTTAACTTCTTCCAGACGAGCCGGCATTTCTGCTTCCGAACGACGATAAATAATCATGGCTTTTTCGGCTCCCAGACGACGGGCTGTACGGACAGAGTCCATAGCCGTATTACCTCCACCGATAACGGCTACTCGTTTGCCGAATGTAACCGGCGTATCAGAATCTTCGCTTGCCGCATCCATCAGGTTGACACGAGTCAGGTATTCGTTAGACGACATGATATTGATAGAGTTCTCACCCGGAATATTCATGAAGTTAGGGAGTCCGGCTCCGGAAGCAACGAATATTCCTTTATAGCCTTCCTGTTCCAGTTCGTCTACGCTGATAGTCTTACCGATGATACAGTCTTTGACAAACTGCACGCCCATCTTCGACAGGTTTTCTATTTCTACATCGACAATCTTGTTCGGCAAACGGAATTCGGGAATACCATATTTCAATACTCCTCCGATTTCATGCAAGGCTTCGAACACGGTTACATCGTAACCCAGTTTCGCCATATCGCCGGCAAACGACAGTCCGGCAGGTCCGGAACCTACAACTGCAACTTTAACGCCGTTCTTTTCGGCTATTTCAGGAACCGAAATCTGTCCGCTTTCACGTTCATAATCGGCAGCAAAGCGTTCCAGATAACCGATAGCTACTGCTTCGTGTCCCATCTTCAGGTGTATACATTTCGACTCACACTGCTTTTCCTGCGGACAAACACGACCACACACGGCAGGCAAAGCACTGGTCTGCTTCAAAACACGAGCTGCCTCAAGGAATTCACCGCGCTCGATGTTCTTGATGAATCCGGGGATATTGATGCCAACCGGACAACCTTCCATACACGACGGATTAGCACAATCCAGACAGCGTTTGGCTTCGGTCAGTGCCTGTTCTTCGTTCAGCCCCAGGTTAACTTCTTCCTTACGGCTATGAGAACGGTACTCCGGATCGAGTTCATTCATCTTAACACGTGGAATGGCTGTACGTTCTTTCGGTTTCATCGCTTTACGCAGGTCTGCACGCCATGTTGCATTACGGTCGTCGGCTGCCTTTACAGCTTCGCATGTATCAGGCTGTACAGGATCCAGTTTGTGTATTTCTTCACGCTCAATATCCTTGAACGCACCCATACGTTTCAGCATTTCATCGAAATCGACCTGATGTCCGTCGAACTCAGGACCGTCAACACAAACGAATTTTGTCTTGCCTCCTACGGTAATACGGCATGCACCGCACATACCGGTACCATCTACCATAATCGTGTTGAGTGAAACGTCGGTAGGAATCTCATATTTTTTAGTAAGCAGGCAAACAAACTTCATCATAATAGCCGGACCGATGGCAAAACATTTGTCAACTTTTTCGCGCTTGATGACTTCCTCAATACCTTCTGTTACCAGACCTTTCTTGCCATACGAACCATCGTCGGTCATAATGATTACTTCATCCGAACTTTCTCTCATTTCTTTCTCTAAAATGATCAGTTCCTTAGAGCGTCCTGCCAATACAGTAATAACACGATTTCCGGCAGCCTTCAAGGCCTGAACGATAGGAAGCATCGGAGCTACTCCTACTCCACCTCCAGCACAAACTACGGTGCCAAAGTTCTCGATGTGGGTTGCCTTACCCAGCGGACCTACTACATCGGTAATATAATCACCTTCATTCAGTTCGCACAAGCGGGTCGATGACAGACCAACCTCTTGTACGACCAACGTAATAGTTCCCTTTACGGGATCGGCTTCAGCAATGGTAAGAGGCATACGTTCGCCTTTTTCGCCTACACGTACAATCACAAAATGACCTGCCTTACGTGACTTAGCAATCAGAGGAGCTTCGATTACCAGCTTAAAAACCTTTTCTGAAAAATGTTCTTTTGAAATAATTTTATTCATTTCCTCGTACTATAAGTTAGTTATTTTTTGCAATTTATTGTCTTTTGCAAAGTTATCACTAAATAAAATAATACCAAAAGAAATTCCTAAATTCACAAATTCTGTCTTGTATTTTTGTCTTATGCCCTTCTTGTTTTGACCCAAACTTACAATAACGATGAATGCATGATATATTACAGACAGACCAAATGGTATTTTTATAGAAATGATACGTAAAGGAATTACCTTATCCTATTTTATTCCATTACCTCATAGGATTGTGAATCTTCCGCATATACAAATCATTTCACTATAGTGAAGCGATCGCCTCACTATGGTGAAGATAGCGATTCATTATAGCCAGGCAACCGCCCCACTGCTGTTAAACATTATATTCTTAGGGAAAACGTAACACGAACTGCTCAATCAAACCATATATAAAAATAAAATCTCCTCCGGACTTTTTTTTAAATCCGAAGGAGATTCCATTTTCAATTATTCTTTTGTATAGTCTGATACAACTACATCAACGTTTTACCTGAATCGCTTTATCAAGCTCAGCCCAATGCTCGTCCGTCATGTTGGCAGGAGTAAACAATGCAACTCCGGCAGCTCCGGCTTCAATCGAACCACGAACAGCTTCACCAATTTCAGAAGGTGTCAGACCGTGACCTTCCGGATCTTTAATATTAGCCTTGTTCTGCCAGTCATGACAAATGAAGAGACCACTGTAAACAGGCTTTTTACCGTTTACGGAAGTCACTTCTTCTTTGGTTATTTCTCCTACCCAAGAAGCTGGTTCCAAATAAAAGTCATTGTAATTCATCGGGAAAAACGCATCGATATCCCATTTGTTCCATTCCTGACGAACCAGTTTCTTTGCATAAGAATCAGGACCCGGGAATACAGCAGCACTGACTTTTTTACCTTTTGCGTGAACCGCAGCCGCAATCTTATTCACCAGATTGGTAATGCGGTTATAACGGAACTGCTTCCATTCCTCGCAAGTAGAAGGATCTTCCACAGCCTTGATATCTATACCACTTTCAGCCTTGAAATCGGCTACACACTTGTCGCAGTAACAATAATCGGCTGTAGGATACTCTTCATTCATCACCAAACCGTATTTTTCCCAAAGGCCGCGAGCCAGAATTACATCTACATAGCGGATATAATCCAAATGAACAAAATCTACATCCGGTATTTCTGCTATCTTGCTATATTCGGTAACCAGGTAATTGATTACATCCGGATTATTCGGACACATACATTTATAATAAGGAACATATGCCTGCACAGAATATGCCGACTCTCCTTTACGGTTTACTGCATACCATGTAGAATCAGCATCTCCTTTCAGCATGGCAGGAATCCATGCATGATACTCCAGCCCAGTAGCATGAGCTATTTTTGCCGCACGAGCGTGTTTCTCCACATTGAAACCACCCGCATTGTAACATATACCTACCAAACCGTGATCTTTCCATTTCTGGAAATCGGACTGGATAGATGCCTCTGTAGCTTCCTCTCCTTCTCCTTGCCAACCATACACAGGGATAGTTTTCACTGATTCATTTGAGCATGAAGAAAAGCCCAATACGCATGCAACTGTGGCAGCTAATAACAACTTGATTTTCATAAATTCGATTATTTATTAATAAAAAACATTATAATCAGCAAATATATAAAATAATTAGACACTAAACGACTTCATTAAAGTAAATATATATTCCCGAATAATATAGAGATGCCCTTGTTTCTTCAATGCCGCAATATAATTTTTTGCAAAAAAACGAATCTATATCCTGCATAAAGATTAGAATATTGTGCAGCAAAGCACATCAAATCGCCACTGTATTTCCGAAAAACGCTTATATAATTAAACAAACAACTTTTTCAAATGAAACATTTTGAGCATACCAATAAACAATTTACAATCAACAAATTGCGCAAAAGAGAAAAAATTTTTTTCATCTATTTGGAGGAAATAATTGCCTAAAATTCCTATTCGATTGAAAATAAACTTTATCTTTGTGGGTATACTATAAATTCATAATCATGACCGAAAAGCTGAAAGATATAAAGAATTTAATCGCCGAGGGCTCTACAGATCACGCAATCGACCAATTGAATCAATTCATCAATCAAAACCCAGAATACGCATCCGAAGCGTATTATTTATTAGGGAATGCTTTCTGGAAAAAAGGTGACTGGCAAGGGACGCTGAACAATTATCAGGAAGCCATTGCACTAAATCCGGAGAGTCCGGCAGCAGAGGCCCGAAATATGGTGATGGATATTCTCAATTTTTATAATAAAGATATGTTTAATCAATAAGATAATCGACTTATGGCTAAAATGAAAGGTGTAGTTGTAGTGAATACAGAACGCTGCAAAGGGTGCAACCTGTGCGTGGTAGCCTGCCCGTTACACGTACTGTCGCTCACCGCCAAAGTAAATCAAAAAGGATATAATTACGTTCAACAGGTTGTAGAAGATACCTGCAACGGATGCTCTTCGTGTGCAATTGTATGCCCAGACGGCTGCTTGACCGTATATAGAGCAAAATGTGAAGAATAATTTTTAAGTGCTTATAAGCTAAACAATCAAAATTATGGCAGAAGAAGTAGTTCTAATGAAAGGAAACGAAGCCATTGCCCATGCGGCTATCCGCATCGGTGTAGATGGATACTTCGGTTACCCTATCACTCCCCAATCAGAAGTATTGGAAACTCTTGCCGAACAGAAGCCGTGGGAAACTACCGGTATGGTGGTTTTGCAGGCCGAAAGTGAAGTTGCAGCAATTAATATGGTATATGGAGGTGCCGGAAGCGGTAAAATGGTTATGACTTCATCTTCCAGTCCGGGTGTCAGCCTGAAACAGGAAGGTATTTCATACATTGCAGGTGCAGAATTGCCCTGTCTGGTAGTAAACGTTATGCGTGGAGGTCCGGGACTGGGAACCATCCAGCCCAGTCAGGCTGATTATTTCCAGACAACAAAAGGTGGTGGACACGGTGACTATCATCTGATAGCGCTGGCGCCGGCTTCGGTTCAGGAAATGGCCGACTTTGTGGGTCTGGCTTTCGAACTGGCTTTCAAATATCGCAATCCGGCAATGATTCTCGCCGATGGAGTTATCGGTCAGATGATGGAAAAGGTAGTCCTTCCAGCTCCTCGCCCACGACGTACGGAAGAAGAAATCATTGCACAGTGTCCATGGGCTGCAACCGGATGCAAGGGACGTAAGCCCAATATCATCACTTCGCTGGAACTTGATCCTGCTGTAATGGAAAAACGAAATCTTCACCTGCAGGAAAAATATGCAGAAATCGAGGCTAAGGAAGTTCGCTACGAAGAAATAGACTGCGAGGATGCAGAATATCTGATCGTGGCATTCGGATCATGTGCACGTATCGCACAAAAGTCAATGGAGCATGCACGCGAAGAGGGTATCAAAGTCGGATTGTTCCGTCCTATTACCTTATGGCCGTTCCCAAGTAAGCCATTAGCCGAAAGAGCTAAAAATATAAAAGGCATCCTTGTTGTGGAATTGAATAGCGGACAAATGATTGAAGACGTAGAACTGGCTGTAAAATGCAGTGTCCCCGTCGAACATTTCGGACGCCTGGGAGGTATCGTCCCCGATCCAGACGAAGTTATCGATGCGTTAAAAGAAAAAATCATTAATAAGTAAGAAACTTATGGGCAATATAGATCAGATCAGAACCGTACTCAATGTAATATTTATGATAGGAGCCGTAGCTTCTTTCATTCTGTATTTTTCATTGGGAGATGATAAAACCATTTTCTTTTATGTGTGCGGCGCATCGCTGTTTATAAAGATGATGGAATTTGTGTTCCGTTTCTTTCTACGCTAACCCGACAAGGAGGAGATATTTATGACAAAAGAAGATATAATGAAGCCCGAGAATCTGGTTTACCAGAAGCCTCGTTTATTGAATGATAATCCAATGCACTACTGCCCGGGATGTAGCCATGGAGTAGTTCACAAACTGATAGCTGAAGTTATAGAAGAAATGGGCATGGAAGAGAAAACTATCGGTATCAGCCCGGTAGGATGTGCCGTATTTATGTATAACTACCTCGATGTTGACTGTCTGGAAGCCGCTCACGGACGTGCACCTGCTCTTGCCGGAGCCATCAAACGTTTGTGGCCGGACCGACTGGTATTTACTTATCAGGGAGATGGTGACCTGGCATGTATTGGTACAGCAGAAACAATCCACGCCCTGAACCGTGGAGATAATATAGCTATCATTTTCATCAACAATGCGATATATGGCATGACAGGGGGACAAATGGCTCCTACTACACTGATAGGAATGAAAACAGCCACCTGTCCTTACGGACGAAATCCGGAAATACACGGATATCCTTTGAAGATGACAGAAATAGCAGCAACCTTGCAAGGAACGTGCTACGTTACCCGTCAGGCAGTTCATACGGTAGCAGCTATCCGCAAGGCTAAAAAAGCAATCCGCAAGGCTTTCGAAAACAGCATGCAGGGAAAAGGCTCAAACTTGGTGGAAATCGTATCTACATGTAACTCTGGATGGAAAATGACACCCGAAGCAGCCAACAAATGGATGGAAGAAAACATGTTCCCGTTCTACCCGCTGGGCGACTTGAAAGACACAAGCGGAGATAACAAATAAAATCATCAAAAAAAGAACTATCATGAAAGAAGAAATCATTATAGCAGGATTCGGCGGACAAGGTGTATTGTCGATGGGTAAAATCCTGGCTTATTCAGGACTGATGGAAGACAAGGAAGTCACTTGGATGCCTGCCTATGGTCCCGAACAACGAGGAGGTACGGCCAACGTGACCGTCATCATCAGTGACGAACGCATTTCCTCTCCTATTCTGAGCAAATACGATACAGCCATTATCTTGAACCAGCCTTCGCTTGCCAAGTTCGAAAACAAGGTGAAACCCGGCGGCGTACTTATTTACGATGGCTATGGTATCATCAATCCGCCGACACGCAAGGACATTCATGTATATCGCATTGATGCCATGGATGAAGCCAACGAACGGAAAATGGCAAAAACATTCAATATGATCGTACTGGGTGGCTTATTGAAAATCCGCCCGATTGTTTCTATTGAAAGCGTCATCAAGGCACTGCGCAAAACACTGCCCGAACGCCATCATCATCTGATACCGATGAATGAAGAGGCTATTCATATTGGTATGGACATCATCAAAGAAGTAAAATAACAGGAATTATCCATATCATACCAAGACATGAGAGAGGCGTACGGATTTTTTCAGCAAGAAGATATTCCGCACGCCTCTGTATCAATAGATATCTTCTCGTATTTTTGCACTTTGCACACGGTTTCTTTCGTTTTTAAATTGTATCTTTGCCCCCATTATGAGGAAGATATTTTTTATAGTAACAATATTACTGATTTGCGGTACGATTTCCGCTCAAAACACCTATCAGCAAAGTCAGTTTACGGGACAGTTTGGTAGTTCTGCTTCGGGAGTAGACAGCAATCTGTACGACCGTAACGGAAACCCGATTGACACAACCTCTGTGATTGATGCCAGCACTATTCCTATCGGATTGTCCTGCTGGAAAATAGACCGTCAGTTCGGCAACATGACTGAAGTTCCGGTGGATACCTTGCAGCATGATTTCCAGAACACAAATGATACTGGAGGCCCAACCGGTCATTATACTTATTTGGGTAATCTGGGTTCTCCACGTATTTCACATATCTTTTTCGAACGGAAAGACCCCGAACAATTCTTTTTTCTCGACCCTTACGACTTTACCGTCATCGAACCGGAAGACGTGGTATATACCAACACCAAGTCCCCTTTTACAAATCTTACCTATTACAAACAAGGAGGAAGCTCTGACGGAGAAGAGCGTTTCAAGGCTTATTTTGCCGTCAATGCCAACAAAAGATTGGGATTTGGATTCAATATTGACTATGTGTATGGACGCGGAAAATACATGAACCAGTCTACAGCCTTGTTCAACGGAGATCTTTTTGCCTACTATCTCGGCGATAAATACAACATGCATTTCAGTTTCATCAACGACAACCTGAAGGTTGCCGAGAACGGAGGTATCGTAGACGACCGATATGTTACCCGTCCGCTGGATATGGCGGAAGGCGGAAAGGTATATGCCAATGATGAAATTCCTACTAACTTGTCGCAAGTATGGAACCACAACACCGGTTACCACGCTTTTCTGACTCACCGTTATAACGTGGGATTCTACCGTGAGAATCCGGATGCCAAAGATACAGTCAACACAGAAGTTTTTGTACCTGTGACAAGCTTCCTGCACACCCTCAAGGTAGACATTAACCGCCGTCAATACATTTCATACGACGAAACTCAAAACCAGCAATATTTCCAGAACAATTACCTGACGGATGTACAGCGTGACAAAACGGAACAACTGGCTGTAAAGAACACTTTCGGTATATCGTTGCGTGAAGGATTCAACAAATGGGCGAAGGCGGGACTTACGGCATTCATGAGTCACGAATACAGACGCTTTACCATGACCGATACCCTTGCCCGCACTCCTGGTCAGCGCATACCTACCGACTATGTGGAAAACACGATTTCGGTAGGTGGTCAACTCATTAAAGAACAGGGACAGACCTTACACTACAACGTAATGGGAGAAATCGCTCTTGTAGGAGAAGATGCCGGACAATTTCAGATACAAGGTAAAGGCGACCTGAACTTCCGTCTGTTCAGTGATACGGTGCGTCTGGAAGCCAATGCTTATATCAAAAACCTGAATCCGATTTTTTACTACAGACATTTCCACTCCAAACATTATTGGTGGGATAATAACGATTTGTCTAAAATCATGCGTACCAGAATCGAAGGAAAGCTGAGTGTAGACCGCTGGAAAACCCAGCTTAAAGCCGGAGTAGAAAATATCAAGAACTATACGTACCTGGATAATACCTCTGTTAAATATACAGAAACGTCTTCAGATAAAGAAGTCACGACTTACAAGAACGACGTGGCTGTAAGACAGAACTCTGGCAACATACAGGTCTTCAGTGCGGCTCTGAGACAAGATTTCAAGTTGGGTATCTTCCATCTCGACAATGAGATAACTTATCAGAAATCGAGCAATCAGGATGTTCTTCCATTACCGGAACTGACTCTCTACCACAATTTATATATCAAATTTGGTTTGGCAAAGAAAGTGCTGCAAATAGAAATGGGAGCAGACGTACGTTATTTCACACAGTATTATGCCCCCGATTACGCTCCAGCTATCGGACAATTTTATTTGCAGAACAAAGAAACTCGCTACAAACTGGGCGGTTACCCGCTGTTGAACGGATATATCAACCTCCACCTGAAACGTACACGTATCTTCATAGCCATGTACAACCTGATTCAAGGACAAGGAGAAAAGAGCTATTTCCTGGCTCCTCACTACCCGCTGAATCCTCGCTTGCTGAAATTCGGACTGTCATGGAATTTCTTCGATTAAACCTGTACGCTTATGAAAAAGAAATGGTTACGATATGGTTTTATCGCACTGGCTATTGCAGCAGGCATCATCCTGCTGAATACGCAAAAAGAGCAACAAACGGCTTTTACACCACGTGATTATGATGAAATAGCCAGTTCGGGCATTCTTCGTGCCGTAACCGAATATAATGCGGTAAGTTATCACGTAACCGACGATACCTTGCAAGGATTCGACTACGAGCTGTTGAATATTTTTGCATCGGAGAAAGGACTGAAACTCGAAATAACTCCCGAAATGAGTTTCGAGAAACGCCTGCAAGGTATCATATGCGGTAAATACGATATTCTGGCTACGGGAACTGTAGTAACCACTCAGCTAAAAGATTCGCTGTTCTTTACGCGAACCTTGCTGCTGAGCAAGCAAGTGCTGGTACAACGGAAAAAAGAAGATGGAAAGGACAGCCTATACATACACAACCAGCTCGATCTGGCCAACAAACACCTTCACGTTATCAAAGGTTCTCCTGCCCTGCTCCGCATACACAACCTTATCAATGAAATAGCAGATACAATCTATATTGATGAAGTCGACTTATATGGTCCCGAACAATTGCTGGCAATGGTTTCGGGCGGAGATATCGACTATGCAGTATGCGACGAAAATATAGCCAAAGCTTCCATAAAAGAATTTCCTAATCTGGACATTAATACAGACATCAGCTTTACCCAGTTTTATGCATGGGGAGTAAGCAAACACTCTCCCGCCCTGCTGGACAGCCTGAATGTATGGATGGACAGCTTTATACAAACCAAGACATATAAAAATTTATATAATAAATACTTTAACTAATACCGTTAGCTATGATACAATTAGATAATGTACGCTGGGGATTTATCGGTTGCGGTGAAGTGACTGAAAAGAAAAGCGGTCCGGCCTTCAACATGATAGAAGGATCGAAAGTCGTTGCAGTAATGAGCCGCGATGAAGAAAAAGTAAAATCGTATGCACGCCGGCATAATATACCACGATGGTATACCGATGCGCAGGAACTGATAGGCGATGAAGACGTGAACGCCATTTATATTGCTACCCCTCCCTCATCGCATGCGACATTTGCCATTATGGCAATGAAAGCAGGAAAGCCTGTCTACATCGAAAAACCGATGGCTGCCAGCTATGAGGATTGTGCACGCATCAACCGCATATCGCAAGAAACCGGAATACCTTGCTTTGTTGCCTACTACCGTCGCTATCTGCCTTATTTCCAAAAAGTAAGGCAACTGGTAGAAGAAGGAGAAATAGGAAATGTCATTAACGTACAGATACGTTTCGCCCAGCCTCCGCGAGCACTCGACTATAACAGTACCAACTTACCGTGGCGTGTTCAGCCGGATATTGCCGGAGGTGGATATTTTTATGATCTGGCACCTCATCAACTGGATCTCTTGCAGGAAATGTTTGGCTGCATACTCGAAGCCGAAGGATACAAGAGCAACCGTGGAGGACTTTATCAGGCAGAAGATACCATCAGTGCCTGTTTTAAATTCGCGTCCGGTCTGCCGGGTTCCGGCTCATGGTGCTTCGTGGCTCACGAATCTGCCAAGGAAGACCGCATAGAAATCATTGGCGACAAAGGAATGATATGCTTCTCTGTCTTCACTTACGACCCGATAGCCTTGCACACTGAACGTGGACGTGAAGAGATTCTTCCGCAAAATCCACCTTACGTACAGCTCCCCCTGATTCAGGCTGTAGTAGAGCATTTACAGGGAAAAGCAATATGTACGTGCGACGGTGTAAGTGCCACTCCTACCAACTGGGTAATGGACCGCATTTTAAATAAACTCTAAAAAGCCTTCAGTTACTGTTTTTATTCGGACAGCCGCATGAATTTTTCACGATATATCCTGATTCTGTCGCTGTTTTTCGGTCAGACACTATATGCTCAGACCGAAAAACAGCACAAATTCATGCAGCGCCTCGGAGAAATTTTCAGTGAAACAGACTCCAGTTATATCGAACCCAACAAATATAATCTGGCATTTATGATCGAACAAAGCTTTTGGCATGAGCGCTATCAGCTGGGAGCACGTATCGACAACCAACGCCAGAACATTACTTTCGCACCGACTCCTACACCTAAAATCGGAGCTTATTTCGGATGGAGATGGATTTTCCTGGGAATATCTTTCAGCTACCCCGAACTGTTGGGTAAAAGTCATAACGGTAAATCGAAAAAAGAATATGTATTCAACCTGTACAGTTCTCGCATAGGAGTGGACTTATATTACCGAAAAACAGGAAGCGACTTTCATATTACTTCATATTCCGGATTCAACCTGCCTGAAGATTATGAAGGACATAAATTCGAAGGATTCCAAAGCAAGATAGTCGGGCTGAATACTTACTGGATTTTCAACAACAAAAAATTCTCTTACCCTGCCGCCTACAGCCAGTCCACCAACCGGCGGCGCAGCTGCGGCTCATTTATGGCAGGATTTTCTTATTCACATCACAGCATCTCCTTCGACCATACCAAACTGCCTGCCGACATGATTGAACAAATCCGTTCACCGCTCAAGTTCAATAAGCTGGAGTATCGCGACTACAATCTCAGCTTCGGATACGGGTACAACTGGGTATTTGCAAAGAACTGCCTGCTGAATGTATCACTGATGCCTGCCATAGCCTACAAGAAAGCAAAACTGAACGGACAGCCGGCTGAAATGGAAAACAACTGGATGGAATGGATCAATGATATCAACTTCGATCTGGTGACTCGCGCGGGTATTACCTGGAACAACAGCAAATACTACGTAGGCGCTTCACTCGTACTGAATACCTACGATTACCGTAAATCAGACTTCTCAATGACCAATTCATTCGGCAGCCTGCGCATCTATGTCGGATTCAACTTCTGGAAGAAAAAGGAATACAGAGAAGATAAACAATAAAAAAACTTCACCACAGGCAATAAACATTGCCCACGGTGAAGCAGATAAACACACACAATTTAAATCCTATCTTTTTAGAAATGTACTCCTACTGTAAATAACAATTGATGACGCTCATTGTTCACTTTGGTAGGCGCTAACATCAAGTTTCCTGCCTGATCTATCCCACCATCGAAAGCATAGAAATCACCTTTGTAAAAATCGTATTTATAAGCTACGTCCGCATAAATCAGGCGTCCTCTGTAACCCAGTCCGACACTGACTGCCTGACGCGATTTCAGGTTCATATATTCGGCATCGGTACGAGTATTATCGGTAGCCGGAATATTCTTGAATGCGTCACTCGTAATAGGTGTTGAGCGGAAATGATATCCGGCACGCACACTGAAAGCCGATGAAACTTTTGTTTCCATACCTACACGGAACGAGTGAACTCCTTTCAAGGTTTCCTTTATAGCAGCCTGACCGTTCAGTTCCCGACCTTCATAATCCTGTAGCTTGGTAGACGAATAACTTTCGAATTCATATTCGGCATCCAAAGCCATGATACCACCCACTACAGTACCGGCACTGACGTTGAAACGCCACGGAGTAATCAGCCTGTAATCCCATGCATATTGTCCACCGCTCAGATAGTCCATCAGATTTTCGGTATAGTTGGATGTAGAATTACCCAATGCTAAATTGCTTGTCAAGACAGAAGTGTAACGGTCGGACATATTATACCATACAGGCGTATGTATAGCCAGACCAAAACGGAACGGAGAATATTCGAACGGACGGATAATGGCACCCACCTTCAAGTCCAGTCCTGTACCCTCAGTCTTATACGTATTGTTCAATGTAAAATTGCCCTGATAGTCACCGTTCGATCTTTGCATATTCTCACCATACGAAGAATAGCGCAGATAATCTACATCGTATACGCCCAATGTCGCACCAAAATAAAAGCGGTCGCGGACATTAAAGGCAATATTGAAATCGTATTCGTTGATAGATCCCGTTTCGCGGCTGTAATATTCTCCGTCGATACCATTCCATCCATAAATACGAGTAATATCTCCCTGATCATTCCAGTCAACATCCACCAGTCCGGTACGTGCACCCATAACACCTAAATAAGGAGTATCGTAAAACGCACTTTCCGTATACGGGTTACCCGCATCCAGCAGAGCATCAAAATTTGTTTTGTTCTGATATCCTGCTCCGTTAATCATATCAGCCATCTGCCACGTCAGTGAGTTGCCGTTCAATCCCCCTTTCGAAGCAAACTGACGGTTAAAATTCACCAGTTTATGATAGTTGAATGCAAAGTTCAAAAATCTCAAATCGGTCTTATTACCAATCTTCGTACTCCATACGAAACCGATTTGATCGAACGAAGCACGATTACGCTTTTCGTCCATCACGCTTCCGCTAAAATCACTGTGCGACTTATTGGCATTAAAGCCAAAACTCAAAGCCACATCGTTACTCCGATAAAGACCAATACCGGCAGGGTTTGTACTGATGGTAGACAAATCAGCTCCCAAAGCACTCATTGCACCCCCCATACCCACAAAACGAGCCGTACCATTTACATCATTTCCTAAAAAGCGGAGCGCATCATATTGATTTTGTGCTGCTGCGGCAGAAGCCAGTGCACCTGCCACAGTCAGAACCATTATTTTCTTTTTCATAATTCAAACAATCTTCTATTTTACATTTTTATCTTCTGCTTGAACCTCCACCTCTGGAGCTGGAACGTGAAGAGCCTCCACCTACAGACGAACCACGGTTAAAGCTGCCGCCACTTCCTCCAGAGAAAGAACTGCTCGAACTACGAGGAGCAGAATAGCTATTGCTGGAACGGGTGTTCGAGTTATAGCTGGAACTGCGTCGGGTACTGCTCGGACGATTGTAGGTAGAGCCCGTACGGTCGACCGTACTGCTGGGACGTACATACGAACCGTTTCCACGAGAAGGCCGAGTGACAGAAGAACCGCTGCCAGGCTGGAAGCTGGAACCTCCACCTACCGACGGACGTACAGAGCTGGACGTATTGTCGAAACCACTTCCCGGACGTACTACACGACCTATGGTAGAGTTAGAAGACGAACTTCTCCGCGAAGAGGTATTCGTATACCGGCTGGTATTACCGAAAACGGCATTACTCCGTCTGGAAGAAGAATAACCTGTATATCTCGACGGACGATAGTCTGTGTGTCCTACACGATAATTGCCTGCCCAGTACGGATGATGATGATGCCAGCCCGGTCCCCAGTAACCGCCCCAGTATCCTCCCCAATAGCCACCCCAGTAGCCACCGTACCAATAGGGAGAATACCAACTGCTATAATACCATGGAGACGACCATCCCCAGCCGAATCCCCATCTTGGACCTGCAACGCCCCAGTTCCAGCGCCAGTCCCACCACAGCGGATTTGTAGCTGTCGGGAAAATATAAGCATACAAACCATCATCATACACATTCCAGTCCCATGAAGGATATACGCCATACACTACATCCCAGTAAAGCGGACTGCTTACAGGTATGGCATAACGTGGACTGCGGAAACGTATGATACGCATGGCGTATTCATAATCGTCTTGCGAACCTTCAAAACCGTTCACCCATTCCCCACGCTCACTATAAGGCTTTTCTTCTATATACAATGTATCATTCTGCATAGAAAAAGTATTGTCGCGCGAAGTATAGCGTCGGTTGTATTCATCAATATCGCGAGTCTTTCCAGTTACGTCTTTCACCACAACTGTCGACCCGGGAGCTGCATATACCGTCGTATTGTTTGAGGTTTGCTTCGGAACGGACTGTACCTCTGTCTTCTGCTCCGTTTTATTTTCTTTTTTCGGAACGAAGTAAAGGTCGTCATTACTCTGCGCCATAGCCAGCCACGGCAAGCAAGCTATCAGCAACGAAGCACATATTCTACTTTTCATACACATATATCATTTATACGGTTTATTTCACTTACAAAAGTAAGGAGTTAATCGTTATGTACAAGTAGAAATTCCCTATTTCGATATAGGGTTTTCCCTATTTTCACTACCTTTGTGTGTACAAACGAATATCTCCATATATATATGAAATACTTTGAAGTCACTTTTACTGCACAGCCGTGCAATGAAATTGTTACCGATGTCCTGTCGGCACTGGCAGGTGAAATAGGTTTCGAAAGTTTTGTCGAGTGTGAAGGAGGCGTTCAAGCTTATGTACAGCAAAGCTTGTTCGACGAAAATGCCCTGAAAGAAACACTGGAAAACTTCCCTATACCCGATACGAAAATCACTTATACCATTACCGAACCGGAAGACAAAGACTGGAACGAGGAATGGGAAAAGAATTTTTTCCAGCCTATCGTCATCGACAACCGCTGCGTGATACACAGTACATTCCACCACGATTATCCGCGTGCTGAATATGACATTGTAATCAATCCGCAAATGGCTTTCGGAACCGGACATCACGAAACGACAAGTTCTATTCTGGGAGAACTGCTGGATGCCGACCTGAAAGGCAAGTCTGTACTCGACATGGGATGCGGCACATCCATTCTGGCTATTCTGGCAAGCATGAGAGGAGCAGACCCGGTAACGGCTATCGACATAGACGACTGGTGTGTAAACAATTCACGCGATAATATTGCCCTGAACCACATTTCAAACATTACAGTCGAACTGGGAGATGCATCGCTGCTGAAGGGACGCAAGCCGTTCGACATCATCATAGCCAATATCAATCGCAACATCTTGTTGAATGATATGGCTGCCTATGCAGCATGCATGCACAAGGGATCTGAACTTTATATGAGTGGCTTCTATGTAGAAGACATTCCTGCTATCCGCGAAAAGGCAGAAAGTCTGGGAATGACTTTTGTTCATCACCGGGAAAAGAACCGCTGGGTGGCTGTAAAGTTTGTAATGTAACAATATAAAAGGCCTCAGTATCTCTTTCCGAAAAGATGCTGAGGTCTTTATTTTTTTTGTACAAAAGATTAGAAAATTTGTACAAATTTTCTGCCATAATTCATCGTCTTCTTGTCAAAGGAAAAGCGACTTATTCTTCTTTTTCCGCCTTCTTCAACTTAACTTCCGTAGTAGCCTGATAAGTACCTTGGCTCCAGCCGGACCCTTCCTCTATTTTTTCAAGCTTCATATCTTTCAGTAAAATAGAATCCGACTTGAAAACCTTGTTTTCGTCATTGAAATAGACTTTCTGCTCGTCCGGCACGGAACCAGTTGTAACAAACTTCTCTGCAGCAAATGCTCCTTTGCTGTCCGTGTAAATCGTATCCCCCGAACGATAATCATTATTGTACGCTCTGCGTACGATAACCTGAATATCTTCCAGCGGATTGCCTTCTTCGTCGGTTACTACCCCTTGAACCTGAAAACCAACCGTAGGTGTTCCATATTCCAACGGAATATCACCCGGGTCCTCATTACTGTTGCATGAAGCAAAGCCTAACAAGGCTAAAAATCCAGCCCAGACACGAGTACTAAAACAACTAACTTTCTTTCTCATAACTGTATGATTTTTACATTAAGGATTGACGATTCTTTTCAAATGACAGAACATTAACTCTCCTTGTCCATCACGCAAATGCATACCATTTCCACGACAATAACGGAAATACTTGCATGTAGCACACTCTCCTTTCTTCATCCATGTGCGGTCGCGATAAGGCTGATAGTTATTCTCCCAAACATCCATAAACTCATCTTTATAAATGTTTCCCTGATGGTAATCAGCACGAATGCTGGGGCAAGCGGATATAGAACCATCGATAAGGACTGATCCCACTGTTACTCCTGCCTGACAGGAAAAGAAATGATCGCGTACGTCGCCTTCATAATTACCTAAAAATCCCTCACATCCATAACTGATGCGTATACGCCCTTCCTTGCGAGTTTGCTTGATAAAATCGAGCATTCCACGAAATTCCTCGCCGGACAATTGAAGTTCGGCATCCCTGGCTGCACGTCCTACAGGAAATACCGTGAACAACCTCCACTGCTTTAAGCCAATGCCAATGAGAAACTCTTTCAATTCACTTAACCGTGCATAATTATGTTTATTGACGCATGTTACTACATCGAACACAAATCCGGGGAGAGCAGCCATCATACGAATGGCCCGAACAGCCTTGTCAAAACTTTGAGGATGCCCGCGCATCCAGTTATGCTCATCGGCAAACCCGTCCAGACTGACTGTAGCGGTATGCATCCCGGCCTTCAGCAAAGCAGTAAGACGTTCGGGAGTCATAGCCAGTCCATTGGTCACCATTCCCCACGGAAATCCTTTGTCGTGAATCGCTTTTCCACACTCTTCCAAATCTTCACGCATAAGAGGTTCCCCACCCGTTATCACGACAAAAACATGATGCGGATCGGTATGTAAAGCTATATTATCCAAAACCCGGAGAAAATCTTCTTTAGGCATATCGGCATAACCGGATATTTTCTTGCAATCGCTGCCACAGTGACGGCAATGCAAGTTACAGCGTAAAGTACATTCCCAGAATAATTGTTTCAGAGGATGCTGTTCGACCAATGCGTTAGTCATCTTACGGGCTATCTCTAACCCCAGCCTGCGACGAAGAGACAGATTTGTATTCATAGTTTTCGGATTTATCACAAAAATAGTTCTTTTTATAATAAAAAGAGCAAGACTGCAGAAAATATACTCCAAGCAATACTGTTTATAGGGAAACGAGGGTGTGTCGTAATACGCGATTCACCCTCTTTTCTTTATCAACGATAAGAGTGTAGTTAACTTTTTCAGGCAGCGATATTCAGAAGATAATCTCG
>NZ_DBMACV010000040.1:0-31551 GCF_057861905.1 Phocaeicola sp.
TCGAGATTATCTTCTGAATATCGCTGCCTGAAAAAGTTAACTACACTCTTATCGTTGATAAAGAAAAGAGGGTGAATCGCGTATTACGACACACCCTCTTTCTCATTTATTCCGCCGACAAATCAATCGACTTGTCCCAATGAATTTCCGTATTCCATTTCGCCCTGAACCACGAAGAATACATCGTCGGGGTCGAAAGGCCCCATGCCGTCTTTCTTGGACTCTTTGACTATGTAGTTTACAATTTCATCCTGGTCGATGTTGATGTAACCTTCGTCATCAGGTTGAGCGTCCAGACAACCACTGGTGGTATAATAGTCTACTATCAAGTCGAGAATGTAATACAGATCGTCGTCCGTAAACTTCTCTTTCAGTTCCTGAGGCAAATAGTTCTTTATAAACTCGATGGTCTTTTCATCGTCCTCATCTTCCAACAAGAAATCGTCATCCATACTCATAGTCGTAATGCGATTTTAAATGATTATTTCAATAAAGCTTCTACTTTTTCCTTCAAGGCAGCCTTTGTAGTAGCACCTACCTGCTTGTCGACTACTTTACCATCCTTGATAAAAAGTACGGTAGGAATGTTACGTACGCCGAACTGTGCAGGAAGATCTGCATTGTCGTCTACATCGCACTTACCGATGTTTACTTTATCTTTATATTCTTCTGCCAGTTCTTCAATATAAGGAGCAATCAGCTTGCAAGGTCCGCACCAAGTTGCCCAGAAATCCAAAACTACTGGTTTACCCTCAGCTACAATAGCTTCAAAATTGTCATCTTTAATATTCAATGCCATAATTCTAGTTGTTTAGTTATTTAATTATATACGCAAATATATACTAATTTATTTTATAGTCCAACAATGGCTGACTTTTTAAATAATTTACTATGTCTTTTCTGACGGATATTTTCAGCGTGCGTGACATAAGGTTGACATGCATCTGTCCGTCCTCGTCGCGGATATAGAAGAACAGTTCGGCATTGCCCGGATTTTCTTTCACCAGCGAACTGAATTCCATAATCATTTCGTCGTTGATGGCAGAGAGCGGTGCCGTCACCGTAAGTTTCTCTATCAAGCGGTCTTTCACCTCGGGCAACAGTTCGATGTTGTTGATCTTTATCTCCCATTCGTCCTGCTTCCACTGGCGGGGCTGACACTTGCCATGCATAAACAAGAACATTCCTTCGGCAAAAAAGTTTTTCTTTTCCACCCATTCATTGCCAAAAAATGCAAATTCGGCTGTTCCCGAATAGTCTTCCACCTTTGCTACACCGAAAGGTTTTCCGGTTTTGGTATATCCCTCACGCACGCCGGTAACAATACCTCCCAGCGTCAGGTCGTGGTTCTGCAACGGAGTCAAGTCGGAAAGCTGTGCCATGTGTGTGGTGCAGACATTTTCCAGTATCACCGAGAACTCATCCAGCGGATGGGCAGAAAGATAGATACCTACCAGTTCACGTTCCTTGTTCAGGCGTTCCAGATCGCTCCATGCCGGCGCACGGACTATTTCGGGAGTAGCGATTTCCACTTCATGCTCGCCGCCGAACAAGGAATTGGCAGCAGCAGCCCTGTCCATCTGATACTTGTTTCCGTAACGCACCAGCACTTCGACAAAGGTTTCGTCCTTGGCATTCTTCACGAAGAAATCCTCTCGATGGATGTTCGGGAAACTGTCGAAAGCTCCAGCCAAAGCCAGATTTTCGATGTTCTTACGGTTGCATGCCGAAAGATTCACACGCTGTACAAAGTCGAATATATCTTTGAAAGGTCCGTTCTTTTCGCGCTCTGCCAGAATACTCTGAACAGCCGACTCACCTACTCCCTTGATGGCTCCCAGTCCGAAACGGATATCTCCATGACGGTTTACAGAGAACTTCAGACTACTTTCGTTTACATCAGGTCCCAGCACGTTGACACCCGTCGCTTTGCTCTCGTCCATCAGCTTGGTGATTTCGGTGATGTTCGAAATGTTACGGCTCATGGTAGCTGCCATGTACTCTGACGGATAGTTGGCTTTCAGGTAAGCCGTCTGATAGGCAACCCACGAGTAGCAGGTAGCATGCGACTTATTGAAGGCGTAGGAAGCAAACTTTTCCCAGTCGGCCCAGATCTTTTCCAGAATCTTCGGGTCGTGACCGTTCTTCTTTCCTCCCTCGATGAACTTAGGTTTCATGTGATCCAGCTTGTCGCGCAGCTTCTTACCCATCGCCTTACGCAAGGCATCCGATTCGCCTCGGGTAAAGTCGGCAAGCAGACGCGACAGCAACATCACCTGCTCCTGATAGACCGTAATACCGTATGTATCTTTCAGGTATTTCTCCATGACCGGAATATCGTATTCGATAGGCTTGCGTCCCTGTTTACGGTCGATAAAGTCGGGGATATAATCCATAGGTCCCGGACGATAGAGGGCGTTCATGGCAATCAGGTCTTCGAACGTGGTAGGCTGAAGTTCGCGCAGGTACTTCTGCATACCCGCCGATTCGAACTGGAACGTACCGATGGTCCGACCATCGCTATACAACTTATAGGTAGCCGGATCGTCAATCGGAATTTCATCGATATTCAGAATAATGCCTTTACTCTGCTTGATATTCTCGAGTGCCTCCTTGATGATGGAAAGCGTCTTCAGTCCCAGGAAGTCCATCTTGATCAGTCCCGTATCTTCGATGACCGAACCTTCGTACTGCGTAACCAGCATCTTCTCGCCGGTTTCCTTATCATCAGCCGTGCTGACCGGCACCCAGTCGGTGATATCGTCACGACAGATAATGGTACCACAGGCATGCACACCCGTATTGCGGACGTTACCTTCCAGCATCTTGGCATACTTGATAGTATCGCGGAGCACAGGGTCCGACGAAACCTCGGCAGCTTGCAACTCGGGTACATAGGCTATGGCATTGGGCAAGTTCAGTTTCTTGTCGGGAATCTTGTCGGGCACAAGCTTACACAGACGGTCGGATTCCGAAAGCGGCAGTTTCTGTACACGTGCCACATCCTTGATGGCAAGCTTGGTCGCCATCGTACCGTATGTAATAATATGAGCAACCTTTTCCTGTCCGTACTTTTCGGTTACCCAGTTCAACACACGTCCTCGACCGTCATCATCGAAGTCGACATCGATATCAGGCAAGGAGATACGGTCGGGATTCAGGAAACGCTCGAACAGCAAGTCGTATTTGATAGGGTCGATCTGCGTGATACCCAAGCAATAAGCCACTGCCGAACCGGCAGCCGAACCACGTCCCGGTCCTACAGACACATCGAGCTGATTGCGGGCAGCAGAGATAAAGTCCTGCACAATCAAGAAGTATCCCGGGAAACCCATGGTCTTCATGATATGCAACTCGAACTTGATACGCTCTCTCACCTCATCGGTCAGGTGTTCGCCATAACGGCGGCGTGCTCCATCGTATGCCAGTTTTGACAGATAATCGGCTTCCAGCTTGATACGATACAGTTTCTCGTAACCTCCCAGACGTTCAATCTTTGCCTTTGCCGCAGCCTCGTCCATAACGACATTGCCGTTTTCATCCTGCGTAAATTCATCGAACAAATCTTTCTCGGTGAATTTCTTGCGGTATTCTTCCTCAGTACCAAAATCTTCGGGAATGGCAAAGGTAGGCATGATAGGTGCATGATCGATGGAATAAAACTCTACCTGATCGCAGATATCGCAGGTATTGGTCAGTGCTTCGGGCACATCGGCAAATACCTCGTTCATCTCCTCACGGGTTTTCATCCATTCCTGCTTGGTATAAAGCATACGGTTCGGATCATCCAGATCCTTACCGGTACTCAGACAGATCAGACGGTCGTGTGCTTCGGCGTTTTCTTCATCTACAAAGTGTACATCGTTCGTGCAGACCAGCTTGATGTTGTATTTTTTCGAATACTCCATCAGCTTCTTGTTGACCACTTCCTGCAACTTATAAGTTTCGTGGTTCGCCCGTGGCACGGTAGCCTTGTGGCGCTGCAACTCGAGGTAAAAATCGTCGCCGAACAGATTCTTGTACCACTGAATGGCTTCTTCCGCTTCGGCAAACTGTCCTGCCGTAATGCGGCGTGGAATCTCACCTCCCAGACATGCCGAGCAGATAATCAGTCCCTCGTGATATTTTTCGAGTTCCACACGGTCGGTACGCGGACGCATGTAAAACCCTTCGGTCCATGCCTTCGATACCAGCTTAATCAGGTTGTGATAGCCTTTCAGGTTCTTGGCAAGCACCACCAGGTGATACCCGCTCTGGTCAGCCTTACCCTCCTTGTCCGTCAGGCGCCGGCGTGCCACGTACATTTCACAGCCGATAATTGGCTTGAACAGTTTTTTCTTGGCAGCTTCCAGTTGCTCCCGACATTCAGCCAGTTCAGCTTCCGGATTTTCCGACTCGGCTTTTCCGCTTTCCAGTGCGGCAATCTTTTTCTTTAAATCTTTTATCTCGCCATTTGTTCCCCCATTCTTCTTGTTCACATAGTTGAAAAACTCCTTTATACCGAACATATCGCCATGATCGGTTACGGCAATGCCTCGCATCCCGTTGGCAATCGCCTTGTCTACCAAACGGGGAATTGATGCCTGACCGTCCAGAATAGAATATTGGGTGTGGACGTGCAAATGAACAAAATCGTGCATATTTTCATTATTAAAAACAGAGTTCAAAGATACCGAGGTTTCGGAGAACAAACAAAAACAAACGAATAAAGTTATCGTTCATGAATACTTTTTAGCAAAAAAAAATGTAAAGAGGTAATTCTAACGGTTGTTTATTTGGCAGGTTTTTAAATTAAGTATATTTTTGCACGATAAAATGTAACTTTGTTATGACCGGATTAAACAAAATAAAAAAAATAAAGAAAATAAGATTACACCGGGAAGGTACTCACATTCTTGTAACCAGCGCACTTTTATTGCTTCTTATCAATGCTGCATTATACTGGGGAATAGAGTGTAAAATACCTTTCTACATCATAGCTTTTGCCAGCATCATCCTTTATCTGCTGATGGTAAATTTTTTCCGCTGCCCGATCCGTCTGTTCGGCGGTGACACGGAAAAAATTGTTGTAGCTCCGGCAGACGGACGTATCGTTGTTATCGAGGAAGTGGATGAACATGAATATTTCCACGACCGCCGACTCATGATTTCTATTTTCATGGATATTACAAACGTTCATGCCAACTGGTATCCGGTAGATGGCGTGATTCGTCATGTAGATCATCACAACGGACGTTTCATGAAGGCATGGCTTCCTAAGGCAAGCACTGAAAACGAACGCTCGATGGTGGTCATCAACACTCCGGAAGGACATACCGTCATGGCACGACAGATTGCAGGAGCCGTGGCACGTCGTATCGTAACATATGCCGAAAAAGGAGAAGATTGTTACATCGATGAACATATGGGATTCATCAAATTTGGCTCACGTGTAGATGTATACCTGCCACTGGGAACAGAGGTATGTGTAAAAATGGGACAGAAAACAACGGGTAACCAGACCGTCATCGCTAAATTAATGTAAGGAGGAACATAGATATGGCACATGCAATTGTCCGTAATATTCCTAACACGATAACTTGCTGTAACCTCTTTTCGGGATGTATTGCAGCTTATATGGCATTTCAAGGCAACTACAAGCTGGCTTTGACATTTATTGTTATCGGAGCTGTATTCGACTTTTTCGACGGAATGACGGCACGTTTGCTCCATGTATCCTCTCCTATCGGCAAAGAACTCGACTCACTGGCCGATGATATCACTTTCGGACTGGCACCGGCCGCTATCGCCTTTTCCTTGTTCAAGGAGGTGCATTATCCGGATTTTCTGATGCCGCTGGCTGAAATCATGCCATATACAGCGTTTCTGATAGCTGTCTTTTCAGGACTACGACTGGCTAAGTTTAATATCGACAGCCGACAGACAAGTTCTTTTATCGGCATGCCAACTCCTGCCAATGCGTTATTCTGGGCTTCCCTGTCAGTAGGCGGACATGCATTTGTGGTTTCCGACAGTTTCAATGCAATATACCTGTTCATCCTGGTTGTTGTCATGTCACTGTTGCTGGTTGCCGAACTTCCTATGTTTTCATTAAAGTTCAAAGATTTATCGTGGGGGCACAATAAGATAAGCTATATCTTCCTGATTGTCAGCATACCCTTGCTTGTTATTTTCCAGTTGAGTGGCATTGCGGCGGTTATTGTCTGGTATATTCTTCTCTCACTGATAACTCGTAAAAAATGATAAAACAATAATCGTGGCACGGTTGTTGTTATTTTACTACCAAAAACAATAACTATGTTTCATATTTTAGGATTTATATTTTTCTTCGTTCTGATTGTTCTTGTCCTCGGAGTGGCTGTACTTTCTAAAATCATTCGTACAGTATTCGGTCTGGGACGCCGCATGACAGGAAGTTCCTCTGCTCAAAGTCATTCGCAAAACCAGCGCAGTTCCTCATCCAATTATCGCTCTTCCGACAATGATGAGTCACAGCAGTCTGCCCGGAATGCCTCAGGACGCAAAAAGATTTTCGACAGTGATGAAGGCGAATACGTTGACTTCGAGGAAGTAAAGGAATAATAAACCGATTACAACTTTCACAATATAAGCATATGCGCAGCAAGAATGGAATATTTTTGCTGCCTAACAAAATAGAGAAAAAACAAAGATTCCCCGCTTAAAAGGTTTCTTTCATTGCAAGACAAACTTTTAAGCGGGGAATCTTTGTATGCGATCGACTGAATGGACTCTTTATTCTTCGTCTACTACATCCTGTATAGGCATTTGACGCTTGATTGCTTCACGGAAAGATATAATGGTTTCCGAGCGTGACAAGCCCAGCGGCTGTAATTTATCGTGGATGATATTCAGTAAATGATGATTATTCTTTGCGTAAATCTTGATAAACATGTCATACTGTCCGGTAGTGTAATGACATTCTACCACTTCGGGAATACGCTTCAGAGCTTCTGTCACCGAATCAAACTGTTCGGGGTCCCGCAGGTATAACCCGATGTAAGCACAAGTTTCATAACCGATCTTTTCGGGATCTATAATGAACTCGGAACCTTTCAGTATTCCTAAGTTGGTCAACTTCTGGATACGCTGATGAATCGCAGCACCTGATACATTGCAAGCACGTGCCACTTCCAGGAAGGGAATACGGGCATTGTCGGCAATCAAGCGCAAAATCTGTTTGTCTAAACAGTCTAATTGATGATGTCCCATTGATGAATTTTTAAATTTGTACAAATATAGTATATTTATTCCATACGAGGGATAGCAATTGTAACTTTTATCATTGTTTTAGCACTAAATTGGCAGATAGTCCTATCTTTGTAAAAAAATTAAATCTTTTGGTTTTATGAAAAAAAACATATTGGCTGCATTATTCATTTCGGCTTTTGTTCAGGCTGGCGGATATGCACAAAACTTCAACGACTTCTTTATTGATAAAACCCTGAGAATAGACTATTTATTCAACGGAAATGCACAGAAACAGGATATCAGCCTCGATGAACTGGTTTCACTTCCCGGATGGGCCGGAAGAAGAAATTTCCTGAGCGAACTGCCGCTGGAAGGAAACGGAGAAATCACCATGCGAGATAAAGCTACAGGAGAAGTTATCTATCGTACTTCATTCTCCAGTCTGTTTCAAGAATGGATCAGCGAGGAAGAGGCAAAACACGTGACAAGAGGATTCGAAAATACATTCTTGCTGCCTTATCCTAAACGCCCGGCTACGGTAACCATCGAACTGAAGAATGCCTACCGCAAATCTTGTACTTCGCTGACACACGACATTGATCCGAAAGATATCTTGATACACCAGCGGGGGATGTCACAGGTGACTCCTCACCGTTACCTGACCAAGAATGGTACTCCCGACAAATGTATCGATCTTGCTATTATGGCAGAGGGGTATACGGAAGAAGAAATGGATGTTTTCTACAAGGATGCTCAAGCTGCTTGTGATGCGATATTCTCACACGAACCGTTCAAAAGCCTAAAGGAACGCTTTAATGTCGTAGCCGTAGCAACTCCTTCGCACGACAGCGGAGTCAGCATACCCCGAAAAGGAGAATGGAAGAATACGGCTGTCAGCTCACATTTCGATACGTTTTATTCCGACCGCTACCTGACAACCCGCAGCGTAAAAGCTATGCACAACTGGCTGGCAGGTATACCTTACGAACACATTATTATCTTAGCCAATACCGATACATATGGTGGAGGAGGTATTTACAACTCTTATCTGCTTACTACGGCTCATCACCCGATGTTCAAACCAGTTGTTGTACATGAATTCGGGCACAGTTTTGGAGGTCTGGCCGACGAATATGCATACGATACGGCTCCCAGTCCGCTATATCCTTACACAATAGAACCCTGGGAACCTAATATCACAACCTTGGTCGACTTTGATAGTAAATGGAAGGATATGGTACCAGCCGGTACCCCTGTACCGACACCTGCAGAAACTGATTCGACTGCCATTTATACCAAAGTCGGAGTTTACGAAGGTGGAGGATATACACTGAAAGGTATCTACCGTCCTACTACCGAGTGCAGAATGAAAATCAACGAAGCGCCTTGTTTCTGTCCGGTATGCGAACGTTCGCTTGAGAAAACAATTCATTTCTATACCGACTAACCATTAATCTATGTTGACACTTACAAAAATTCAGACTAATCACTCCCTCTACAACTTCGTAGAGGGGCTTTTGCATCAGTCATTTCCCGTAGACGAACGTAGGGATGATGATGTACAACGATATAATACCGACCATAATCCGGCTTTCAATTGTTATCTGATTACAGATGAAGAGGGAGAAAACGAAACAGCTATCGGCTTAATCACCGTATGGGAACTGAATGGATTTCGCTATGTAGAGCATCTGGCAACTTCCCCCAAAGTACGCAACAAAGGTTATGGAAAACGTATTATGGAAACACTCAAAGACGAATTTCCGGGTACCATCATTCTGGAAGTAGAACGACCTGAAGATGAAATGAGTATCAGACGAATTGAATTCTACAAACGATGTGGTTTCTCTCTCTGTTTACAGGATTATATACAACCTCCCTACCGAAAAGGAGGCAACAACCTTCCTCTTTACCTCATGTATTCGGGTACAGCCAGTATCGATGAACAATATCCGGAAATAAGAGATGAAATTTACCGAAAGGTTTATGACGTAAAATAACAGCAGGAAAATCTGACAATGCATGACGTTTCTTAAAAAGCGGTCATTTACCTGAGAAGGAAAATTCTAAGGGATGATAAATAGACCGGACTACACTACAGCATCGAAAAAATGATTCGTCTTGTCAAAAGTCCCATAAAAACGAAAAGAGGCTACTCCCATAGGAGTAACCTCTTTTTTTAGCTTTATGGTTGAACTATTACTGACGCTGTGTAGCAGAATAGTTAATCTTCAAAGCATAAGCCTGACGAAGAGCCTGTTTTACTTCTGTAACAATACCCATCTTAGTCTTTGCATCGACCTTCAATGAAACTGTCATAAACGGCTTATCAGATTCTTTCATATTTTCACGTTCCTGATAGATGTAGTCCTGAACCTCTGATGCTTCAGCGAACTTATCATTCAACTGAATACGATCGGTAGTACCCATCTTCTTCTGGTACTCTGGCAAAGGTTTACCAATATAAATGAAAGAAACTAATGATTTCTTTTCAAGCTTTTCCAATTCTGTAGCAGCAGGAACCTTAAACTGTACTTTCAGCGTAACCTCACGCATGCTTGTTACAATCATGAAGAAGAACAACATGGTAAAAATAAGGTCAGGCAAAGAAGAGGTGTTCAATTCCGGCATCTCGCGCTTACCACTCTTATTAAATTTTCCCATGATTAGTTACCTCCATACTTTTTAGGTTCTGCTTCAGAAATCTTCTGTGGATAGTATTCCATGATAGCATCTTTCTGTTCTTCAGAACATTCAGAGAACTCCTTACCAAACTGAGCCTTAGCCAGCTCGTTACGTAATTCATTGTAAGCAGCTACCAATTCGTTCTGAACCTGAAGATAAGCATCATAGCTAGTACCAACGTCGTTCTGTACAGAAATTACATGTTTTTCAGTTATCATTACATCACCAAAGAAAGGAAGAGTCTTCGCATGTTTTTCCGGCAAGTTTGGATCATCCTTCAGGTTAGCAATGAATTCTTTAGCCTTTTCTCTTAATTGCTTAATATCAGACCATTCTCCACCAACCATCAACTGGTCGTCTTTGTTCAAACGAACCTGGAGAACGTTTCTTTCCTTAACAATAATATCATCTTTCTGATCTTTGTTTTCTGGTGGAGGCGGCAAACGTCTCGCCAAACCACGGTCAGTATCCATTGATGTTGTAATAAGGAAGAAGATAAGCAACATAAAGGCGATATCTGCCGTTGAACTTGCATTAATTCCCGGCACTTTTCTATTCCTTTTTGCCATTTTTACTTACTTCGTTTTTAATTTATTAAACTTCAATGTTATGATATTATCTCTTAAAGATACCAGACAAGTTAACCAATGCACCGATTGCAGCGATAGCAAACAATACATAAGTAGAATAAAGGAACATATCTGTTACTTTCAGCATAGTAGCATCTGAGTATTCAGAGCCATCACCTAAAACTACAGTTTCAGAAGAACCTACATTGTAAGTAACGATCAACAGAACTACCAACAGAATCAATCCCAGTAAAGATTTGATAGCACCTTTTGGATTATCTTTCAATGCGCCACCAAACTGAGCGATAGCACCAATAAGTGTAGCAACAACAGTCACAGCAAACATTCCGTACATCAAGTACATCAGTGCTGGCGTATTAGCAGGTTCAAGCAAACCTGCAGCATTTGTTTCGTTGTATCCTACTCCGAAGAACATGCCGAGCACAACCAATATAAGGGCGATGCAGACATAGAATACGTAGTAAGAAACTTTGTATGATAATTTAGCCATTGTTCAATAATTATTTTTTGTATTTCAAGTTGTATTTCATGATCATATCAAGCAAAGTGATAGAAGAATCTTCCATCTGGCTTGTGATAGCTTCAATCTTAGAAAGAATGTAGTTATAGAATACCTGAAGAATCAATGCTACAATCAAACCGAAGATAGTAGTGATCAACGCAACTTTCATACCACCGGCAACAACTGTCGGAGAAATATCACCTGCACGCTGGATGTTATCGAACGCCATAACCATACCGATTACAGTACCCAAGAATCCCAAAGACGGAGCCATTGCGATGAACAGTGTAATCCAAGAACATCCTTTTTCAAGGTAACCAGCCTGAACACCACCGTAAGATACTACAGAACGTTCAACAACGTCCAAACCTTCGTCGATTCTCATCAAACCCTGATAGCAGATAGAAGCAACAGGACCACGAGTGTTACGGCAAACAGTCTTAGCACCTTCTACATCACCTTTTTCCAAAGCAGCTTCAACTTTAGCCATCAATTTCTTAACGTCAACTTCAGCCAAGCTCAAGTAAATGATACGTTCAATACAGAAAGCCAAACCAAGTACCAATGCGATAGCTACCAATGACATGAAGCCTGCATCACCTTCGATAAACTTAGTCTTCAACTCTTTGTGCATACTTCCTTCTTCAACTGTAGCAGGAGCAGCTTCGTCTGTTGTTTCAGCAGGAGCAACCTGTTCTGTTTGTTCTGGAGCTGCTGTAGCTGTAGAATCCTGAGCCATAGCTGTCTGAGTCATTCCGAATGAGAGGACTCCCATCACTGCAAGAATTGCAAATAACTTTTTCATTGTGTGTCTAATTTTTAAGATTAAATAATTAATAGTTATAAATTGTTTTTAATTGTTTCTTCATTTTTTCCTTGCGGAGAGAACGGGATTCGAACCCGTGATACGCTTTTGGCGTATACACGCTTTCCAGGCGTGCCTCTTCAACCACTCGAGCACCTCTCCTCATGACCTCGTCTGAAGCCTTTCTCTTAAATCGAACGCAAATTACAAATAAAAATGCGAACGACAAGCGATTTCTGCCACAAATGTATTCTTTTTTTTCGTCTTACATAACATTCATTCGCCAAAAGTTTAGTTATAGCCCTAAAATTAATAAACTTTAAAAACTATTCTTGGCATTTTTAAAAACTTTGAGCGCGTTTTCTGAAGTTATCCGACCGATTTCCGCCATTGGAACGTCATACACCTCACACAGCTTTTCCGCTATTTTTACCAGGTATGCACTTTCATTACGCTTTCCTCTATAAGGAACCGGTGCCAAGTAAGGAGAGTCTGTTTCCAGTACAAGACGGTTCAAAGGTACAGATTTCAGAACTTCCGGCAAAATACTTTTCTTAAAAGTTACAACACCGTTTACCCCTAACATAAATCCGGAATATTCCATCAGCTTAACAGCATCTTCTTCTGTTCCGGTAAAGCTGTGAAAGATACCGGTCAGCGAGGTGTTGCGATAAGGTTCCAAAACTTCGAGCAGTTCAGGATAGGCTTCACGGCAATGAATAATTAACGGCAAATCGAATTCAAGTGCCCATTTTACCTGAATATCGAATACCTCCATCTGTTCCTTCCGGAAAGTTTTATCCCAGTACAAATCCATTCCTACTTCGCCAATGCCATAAAATGTCTGCTCCGAACGCAACCATTTTTCGACAACAGCCAGACGTGTTTTCCAATTTTTATCTACCGAAGTAGGATGAAACCCGATCATCGGATAACATGCGTCGTGTGAGTTACATAGTGCCAGCATAGCTTCTACCGAGGTATCATCAATATTCGGCATAAACAAGCGTGTCACTCCAGCCTCCCCGGCACGAATAATCGCCAGTTCACGGTCGCAGTCAAACTCTTCAGCAAATAAATGTGTGTGAGTATCGATTAAAGTTACCATATATTTTAATTATAGATTACGATTCATTAATCCAAGTACAAAATCTGCCAAGTTCTTCTTATACGAAGTATCTACTCCTACTTCATTCAACAAGCATACGCTCTCCTTATAATATTCGTCAATTTTATCCCGACAAATATTCCGAACCCCTACCTTATTATATATAGTAGTTACAGCTTCTATTTTTTGAGCAGGCTCGTAATGCTCAGCCTTCAGCCAATTCTGCAAACAATCCCGTGTTTCTCCGTCGGCCTTTTCTAAAGCCGTAATCAGCATAAACGTTTTTTTGTTGCACAAGATATCACCACCGATATTTTTTCCAAAAACCTTCGGATCGCCATAAACATCCAGATAATCATCCTGCAACTGGAAAGCGAGTCCCGCCTTTATACCAAAATCATAAAGCAACTGCGCATCCTTTTCTGAAGCACCTCCCAGTATGGCACCTATTTTCAGTGCACCGGCAAGCAAAACGGATGTTTTCAGACGAATCATTTCCATGTATTCTTCAACCGTCACATCCTCCCTGAGTTCAAACTCCATATCCCACTGCTGGCCGTCGCACACTTCCAGAGCTGTACGCGAAAAGACTTCCATCACCTGCTTCATACATGCTTGCGGACACCCTTGCATCATGAACTGATAAGAAAGAATCAGCATGGCGTCACCCGAAAGAATAGCCGTATTTTCATCCCATTTTTTATGAACGGTAGGCTTTCCACGGCGCATGTCCGCCTTATCCATCAAATCATCATGCAAAAGTGTAAAATTATGATAAGTCTCAATTGCGGCTGCCTGAGAGAATATCGTTTCCACATCCTCCTTAAACAAATTATATGCAAGCAACATAAGTACCGGACGAAGACGCTTGCCACCCAATCCAAGTACATATTCTATCGGATCATAAAGTCCTTTTGGATCGTGTGAGTAAGGTAACGATTCTATATATGCATGAATCTGGCTCAGTAATTCTTTTGAAGTTTGCTGCTTCATGATTGTTTCTTTTAGATTATAAATAAAATTTTTAGGCACGGATACACAGCCTTAACATCTGTGCAATCCGTGCCTAAACAATATTATCTCGGAAAAGCTTACTGCAACTTAAATGTTACAGGCACTGTATATTTTACACGTACAGCTTTACCACGCTGCTTACCTGGTTTCCACTTCGGCATCATCTTGATCACACGGAGTGCTTCCTTATCCAGATACGGGTCTACACTACGAACAACAACCGGGTCAACGATAGAACCATCCTGGTTTACGACGAACTGAACGATAACACGTCCCTGTACACCATTTTCCTGTGCGATAGTCGGGTACTTGATGTTCTTAGCCAAGAACTTCAAACATTCACCCATACCACCCGGGAATTCCGGCATTTCCTCTACAACCTGGAAGATCTGCTGTTCTTCAACTTCTTCCTCTTCTACTACTTCAGGAACATACTTGATATCAACAGCTTGACCTTTATCCTCGTTTGACTGGATAGTAGATTCCTCTACGTTTGCATCGTTATCAGCGATCTGCAAAACTTCTTCTACTTTCGGAGCTTCGGGGGGAGGAGGAGCTTGTTTAGGTTCTTCCTGTTCGGTGATAGGCACCATTTCCTCTTCAAAAGGCACATCTACGATACCACTATCGGCAGTGATCACGACATCACGTTTGGTCCATTCAAACGCAACGAACATTGCTGCCAATATCAGCACGAGCCCGACCAGAAACCATGTGGTTTTCTTGCCTTCAAGATCGGCTTTCGGCGATTTTTTAATTTCCATAAAAATAATTTTATAGGTTTATAAATTCTCTGTTCCGCAAATGTAGTTCAAATCTTCGAATTTGCAACAAGATAAGGATAAAAAATTGCAAAATAAATATACGACACATCATCTGTCACGAAAATAGAGTATCTTTGAAAACTGATTTTTATTAACGCTATATATAATATAAGGTATGAACAAAATCATTATCGCAATCGACGGATTCTCTTCCTGCGGCAAAAGCACCATGGCAAAGGACCTTGCCAAAGAAATCGGTTATATATACATCGACAGCGGAGCTATGTACCGGGCTGTCACTCTCTACTGTATCGAACATGGATTATTCCATGCCGACGGAAGCATCGATGAGGAAAAGCTGAAAGGACAAATGAACGAAATTCATATTTCATTCCAACTGGACGCTCAAAGCGGACGCCCCCATACTTTTCTGAACGGAACTGACGTGGAAAACCAAATACGTACACTCGAAGTTTCTTCACATGTGAGCCCCGTAGCTGCATTGGGATTCGTACGCGAAGCACTGGTACGCCAGCAACAGGAACTGGGTAAGGAAAAAGGTATCGTAATGGATGGACGAGATATCGGTACGGCTGTATTCCCCGATGCTGAACTGAAGATATTCGTAACAGCATCGGCCGAAATCCGCGCACAACGCCGCTACGATGAACTGAAAGCCAAAGGACAGGAAGCGTCCTTTGAGGCAATCCTGCATAACGTAGAAGAACGTGACCGTATCGACCAGACACGGGAAGTTAGTCCCTTGCGCAAGGCTGATGATGCGATATTGCTGGACAACAGCCACATGAGTATCGCAGAACAGAAAGAATGGCTGATGAATCAATACTTGCGGGCAACTCATGCGTAAAGTAGAAATAGATGAAAGTTCCGGCTTCTGCTTCGGAGTGACAACTGCCATCCGGAAAGCCGAAGAAGAACTGGCAAAGAGTGATACACTCTATTGCCTGGGAGATATTGTGCACAACGGACGTGAATGTGAACGATTAAAACAACTGGGACTGAACACGATCGACCACGATGAATTCGCACAGTTACAAAATGTAAAGGTACTGCTTCGGGCGCATGGAGAACCTCCCCTCACCTATCAGCTTGCCCAACAGAATAATATCGAAATCATTGATGCAACCTGTCCCGTAGTGCTCCGCCTGCAAAAACGAATCAAACAGGAATTCGATACTCCCAGTCCGGAAGGACGGGAAAAGCAGATTGTCATTTTCGGGAAAAACGGACATGCAGAAGTACTGGGACTGGTAGGACAAACCAACGGACAGGCTATCGTAATAGAAAATCTGGCTGAAGCCGAGAAACTGGATTTCAACAAAGATATCCGGTTGTATTCGCAGACGACCAAGTCACTCGACGAATTCCGCCAGATCGTAGCTTACATTCAGGAGCACATTTCTCCCGATGCTACTTTCCTATATTACGATACGATATGCCGGCAAGTAGCCAACCGTATGCCTGATATCCGGAAATTTGCTGCAGAACACGACCTGGTATTCTTCGTCTGCGGACATAAAAGTTCGAACGGTAAAATTCTTTTTCAGGAATGTCGGAAAGTGAACCCTAATTCATACCAGATAGACCGTCCGGAAGAAATAGACAGGAACCTGCTAAAAGATGCACAATCTATCGGTATATGCGGAGCAACCTCTACCCCGAAATGGCTGATGGAAGCATGCCGGGAAACAATTTTGTCATACGCATAACATCCAAAAATAGTGACTTTTATTTGCTTGTAAATTAGTTTTTTAATACTTTTGCGCCATCAAGATTAAAACGAACAAATAACTTATGGGAACTATTAAATGTATTGGCATCTTGACTTCAGGTGGTGATGCTCCTGGAATGAATGCTGCAATCCGCGCCGTCACCCGTTCGGCTATATACAACGGACTGACCGTAAAAGGTATCTACCGTGGATATAAAGGTCTTATTACCGGTGAAATTCAGGAATTCAAAACCCAAAATGTCAGCAACATCATACAGCAGGGAGGTACAATTCTGAAGACAGCACGCTGTCAGGAATTCAAAACCCCGGAAGGACGTAAGATAGCTTACGAAACTATGCAGCGCGAAGGCATCGATGCACTGGTAGTTATCGGTGGAGATGGATCGCTGACCGGAGCACGACTGCTGGCACAAGAGTTTGACGTACCTTGTATCGGACTGCCCGGAACCATCGACAACGACTTGTACGGTACCGACACAACTATCGGCTACGACACTGCCTTAAATACGATTCTTGATGCTGTCGACAAAATTCGTGACACCGCAACTTCACACGAACGCTTGTTCTTCGTTGAGGTTATGGGACGCGATGCCGGTTTCCTGGCATTGAACGGTGCCATCGCAGCCGGAGCTGAAGCAGCCATCATTCCCGAATTCAATACAGAAGTCGACCAGTTGGAAGAATTCATCAAAAACGGATTCCGCAAATCGAAGAGCAGTTCTATCGTATTGGTTGCCGAAAGTGAAATTACGGGTGGAGCAATGCATTATGCTGAACGTGTAAAGAATGAATATCCGCAATACGATGTACGTGTTACTATTCTGGGACATCTGCAGAGAGGTGGTAAACCTACTGCACACGACCGTATCATTGCCAGCCGAATGGGTGTAGCCAGTATACAGGCCCTGATGGAAGGACAACGTAATGTGATGATTGGAATAGAAAACGACCAGATTGTTTATGTTCCATTTACAAAAGCCATCAAAAACGACAAGCCTATCGACCGCGAACTGGTCAACGTACTTCACGAATTGTCTATCTGACAACAAACGATACAAAAACAAAAATCACCTTGTAGCAGTGTGCAACAAGGTGATTTTTTTATATATTTTCACGGCTTATTTCATCATTTCACCAGCCTGATACCGTTATCTTCCAGTAATATCAGCCGTTTTTTATACAATTCGCCTACAGCTTTCTTAAAGGTCTTCTTGCTTACACCAAACGTATTGTATATTATTTCGGCATCCGTCTTGTCATTTACCGAGGTATAACCGTCATTGTCTTTTATATACTGCAACAGAACTTCTGAAAAGTCATCTACCTTCTTCACACCTTTCTGCTGAAGTTCAAGATCAATCTTACCATCCTCACGTACTCGCTTCACATACGCACGCAAGTGCATGCCCAACTCCAAAGGCTGGAAAATCTCATTATGGAAAAGCATTCCCGAAAATTTATTATCCACTATTACCTTAAATCCCAGGTCCGTCTTCTGCCAGACAAGTATACTTACCTCTTCACCCGGAGTATATTCAGGACGTTCCTTCGACAAATAGCGTTCCACCTTAGCCGATGCTACAATACGGTAGCTTTCATCGTCCAGATGAACATGTACCACGTAGCGTCCGCCTTTCTGCATCTTGGCCTTCTGTTCGCGGAAAGGTACAAAAAGATCCTTCATCAGTCCCCAGTTCAAAAATGCACCAAACTGATTAACCCACGCAACCTCAAGACAGGCAAATTCCCCAACCTGTACATAAGGTTCCAGTGTAGTGGCAACCAGACGTTCGTCCATATCGAGGTAAATAAACACATTGAGTACATCTCCCGGTTTACAGCCTTCTGGCACATAGCGCTTCGGGAGCAATATTTCACCATCCTCATCACCATTGAGGTACATGCCGAAGTCTACTTCCTTTACAACCTCCAGCTGATTATATCTTCCTAACTGTATATGACTCATAACTATTCTTTATTTCCGTCAAAGATAACACAAAAAAGTAATATACCAGCTTCCCGCAAAGATTTTACTTTCCAAACATATCATTATATCCAAACCAGCAAACCAGACTTTCTTTCAGACAAAGCCCCAAGAATCCCAACGCAAGGCTTTCTGGAAGACACATCACCGTGCGAAAGAGAAAATTTTGTAATATGCATCTTAAAAAAAATTTTTAGATAGGTTATAAGTGGAAAAACCGACAAAATTGTTTTACTTAGCAGAATAATTAAATTTTTATCCTATGAAACACTCTCTTTTCACCATGGGAATCGTAGCAGCCGCACTTGCCATCGCTACCCCTTCGTGTACTACCCAGCAACAGCCTACAGAAATTACATGGGGCACATTCAACATTCGTTATGACAATCCCGCCGACAGCCTGAACAACTGGCAGTACCGGAAAGACAATGTAGCCGAATTCATTAAAAAACAGGGCATTGACATAGTAGGTATGCAAGAAGTACTTTATAATCAGCTGGAAGACCTGAAATCGCGTCTGCCCGAATATGCCGAAGTCGGTGTAGGACGTGAAGATGGTAAGACAAAAGGCGAGTATGCGCCTCTGTTCTACAAGAAAGACCGTTTCGAAGTACTCGACAGCAACACATTCTGGCTGTCACAATATCCCGATAGCGTAGGTTTCATCGGATGGGACGGAGCTTGTACCCGTATCGCAACTTGGGCAAAACTGAAAGACAAGAAAAACGGAAAAGTATTTATGGCTGTCAATACTCACTTCGACCATGTAGGAACAGAAGCCAGAAGAAAAAGTGCTCTGCTTATTATCGAAAAAATCAAGGAGATTGTAGGCGACCAGCCTGCTGTGCTGACGGGCGACTTCAATGTATCCGAACAATCGGAAGCATACGAAACCATCACAACCAATGAATTTGTTCTGAAAGATGCCTACAAGGAAGCGGCACAACGAGAGGGAGTAAGCTACACCTTCCACGATTTCGGGCGTATCCCTGCCGACTCCTGCGAAAAGATTGATTTTATCTTTGTCACTCCACAAATAAAAGTACAAGACAGCTACATTCCGCAGGAAGCCAAACAGGCAGGCGATTTCCTTTCCGACCATAATCCGGAAGTGGTTCACCTGTCGTTCTGATACTCCTTATTTTATCATACCGTCTATCATGTGAATGGTACGGTCAGTCTGCGCCGCCAGTTCTTCATCATGGGTAACAATGACAAAAGTCTGTCCCAGCTTATCGCGCAAATCGAAGAACAGGCGGTGCAGTTCTATTTTATTCTGTGTATCCAGACTGCCCGACGGTTCATCGGCAAGTACCACCGCAGGATGGTTTATCAATGCCCGAGCTACTGCCACACGCTGCTTCTCACCGCCCGAAAGTTCCGCCGGCTTATGAGAAGCACGTTCCGACAGTCCGAGAAAGTCGAGCATCTCAGCAGCCTTTTTCTTCGCTTCAGAAGCCGATACACCCTGAATCAGCGCAGGTATCATTACATTCTCCAGTGCCGTAAACTCCGGCAGAAGCTGATGAAACTGAAACACAAATCCGATTTCTTTATTTCTGAAAGCAGAAAGTTCCTTCTCCTTCAACCGGTTGACCTCTGTACCATTCAATATAATCCTTCCGCTATCAGGCTTATCGAGCGTACCCATAATTTGCAGCAAAGTCGTTTTTCCGGCTCCGCTGGGACCTACGATACTCACCACTTCTCCTTTATTTATAGTCAGGTCGATTCCCTTCAGTACATGCAGCGAACCGAAACTCTTGGTTATTCCTTCCAACTGAATCATAGTCCTACAATTTACGTATTACATATTCCGCCAGGTAGCAGCCAAACACAGCAGGCATGTAGCTCACCGTACCGGCAGTAGATTTTTTGTTTTGTTCATTATCTACCAGAATCACGGCATTCGGATCAGCCTGCTCGGTACTGAACACCACGGGCAACTTACGTTTCATTCCCATTTTCTGCAAACGCTTGCGTACTGCCTTGCTCAGCCCGCAGTGATAGGTTTCCCATAAATCGGCAAAACGTATCTGGGTAATATCACGCTTGGCACCTGCCCCCATGCTGCTCACAATCTTGATACCGCGCTGCAAGGCATGGTAAATCAGGTAGCACTTAGGAGCTACCGTATCGATGGCATCGACAATAAAATCGAACTTCGCACTGTCCAGCAACTCAGGGATAGCCTCATCCTTCAGGTAAACCGGCAGTACCGTCAACTGAAGTTCCGGATTTATATCGAGGAAACGTTGTGCCAGCACCTCAGCCTTTTTCTTCCCCAACGCCGAATGAGTAGCCGGAAGCTGACGGTTGATGTTGCTGGGCTGTACCGTATCGGCATCCACAATTGTCATGCGACCTACTCCGGCACGGCAAATCATTTCGGCGGCATAAGCCCCCACGCCTCCCAGTCCCACGACCAATACATGCGCTTTCCGCAAACGTTCCATTTTATCGCCTCCCAGCAACAGTTCCGTACGCTGCTGCCAGGCCTTACTGTTTTCACTCATGAATTTTTCTTAAACCATTTATAAAACCAGTTGCCCACCTTATCATAATACTGCGTTTCAGCCCATCCACGTGGATCGGAGAACGACAGTGTTTCCGTCGGGTCACCCTTCTGTTCCGGATAAAGCAACATGATACTGTTATTATTAAAATATTTCGATATCTGCATCGGCAAACGTTCGAATGCCGAGTCGTACGAAATAGACCCACGACGTGCACTGATGATAACCAGCAAATGATCGTAATTCACCTGTCCGGTCAGAATAAGCAAGTCATCCCAATTCTCCAGTTCCGAATAAGCAGCCCGCGTATCTTTATGCTTTTTCTGTATATAGCCCCGGATATATCCGAGCGTCTGAGGATGTACATAGAAATGTACCCGGCACCCCAGTTGACTGCTCATACGGCACATATGAGAAATCCATTTCACAAATCCATGTTCAAATTCAGCCTTGGGAGGAACTGCCACGATAATACGTCTCAACGTATTGACCGGCATCAGGAAACGAGCAACCATTACCTGCAAGTATGTATTTTTCAACAAGTTTTCGGTCAGCTTTCCGAAGAAAGAATCCACAATGCTCATCTTGCAGTGCAAACCGACGATGATATTCGTTGCACCATATTCCTTTGCCGTGTGCAAGATACCCGTCGTAATATTCAAGTCGAAACGCGATACAGTTTTCAAACGTACATTGGTAGCAGCGGTAATCTGTGCCGCACGTTCCAGATTACGCTTACCGCGCATTTCCTGTCTGACCGAATCATTACTGTCATTCACCACACTCAGAGCGACCAAATTATCAGGCTGTTTCTCGTCACGCACCACCATTGCCAGACTCATCAGGCTCTCCAGCGTTTCAGGATTCGCTACCGGAATAAGGAACAGCTCCTTTTCCTGAGCCTTTTCATCATCCACAGCGGCATCATCCATAGCTATACGCTTGGCTGCATGCTCGGTAATGAAAGAACTGACTACACAAGTCACCAGAATCAGTAAAATGGTTCCGTTCAACACATCCTCGTTCAGCAGACGTTCACCGTTTGGTAAAATAATATTATAACCGACCAGAACGGCAGCCAGTGTAGCTGCTGCCTGAGCATTGCTCAATCCGAACATCAGTTCCCGTTCCAGCGCCCGCATTTTATAAATTTTCTGTGTGAGCCACGAAGCAATCCACTTACCCAGCAAAGCCACGATAATCATCACTACAGCTACCTTAATGGAATCAATATGCCCAAACAGTACGTTTACGTCAATCAGCATCCCCACCCCGATCAGAAAGTAAGGAATAAACAACGCGTTGCCTACAAACTCCAGATGACTCATCAGCGGCGAGACATGCGGAATCAGCCTGTTCAGTACCAGTCCGGCAAGGAAAGCTCCCAAGATACCTTCCATACCCACAAACTCCATCAGTCCTGCACCAAGGAACACCATTGCCATCACAAAAATATACTGCACTACATTATCGCTGTAACGGCGGAAGAACCATCTTCCGATACGTGGAAACGCATACATGATGACCACACTCAGCACCACCACCTTCAGCACCAGCCAGATCCAGAACATATCAGAGGTTTCCCCCTTATACATACCTCCAATCACAGCCAAGACGAGCAGTGTCAGCGTATCGGTCACCGCAGTACCTCCCACGGCAATACTTACCGCCCGCTGCCGGTTGATGCCGTAGCGAATCACGATAGGGTAAGCAATCAGCGTATGCGAAGCATACATGCTGGCAAGCAGAACCGAAGTAATCAAACTGTAATCCAGCAGATGCAAATTGGTCCATATACCTATTCCCAGCGGAAAAATAAACGCAAGCAACCCCAATACGGTAGCTTTTACACGGATGCTCTTGAAGTCCTCCATGTTCATTTCAAGTCCGGCAAGAAACATGATGTAATAAAGTCCTACCTTACCAAACAATTCAAAACTGCTGTCGCGTGCCAGTATGTTAAATCCATGTTCGCCAATGACAACTCCCGCCAGTATCATACCGATAATATGAGGAATACGCAACCGCTCCAACACAATGGGGGCGAACAATATAATGACCAGCACCAAAAAGAAAATCCACGTAGGGTCGGTGACAGGAAGATGAAAATCAAAGTTTACAAAATCGAGCACTTCTTTCATAAATAGGTATTACTATTTCATTTTAGAAACAAAAATACAAAAAAACTTCCTATTTTCCGTATTAATAATTCAGAATGTTTTATTTTTGCAATCGTAAATATTAGCAGACAAAACACAGCGTTTAGAAATTATTGTTTTTTTGACAAAGCGAAGAGAAAAGCGTCTGCAAAATAAGAAAAATGTAATTATTAACAGTTTAAGAAGATTGTAAGAGATGAAAGTAGCTATTGTTGGTGCAAGCGGAGCAGTAGGACAAGAGTTCCTGCGTGTGCTTGATGAGAGAAATTTTCCGATAGACGAATTGTTGTTATTTGGTTCTTCACGCAGTGCAGGACGAAAGTACACGTTCCGCGGAAAAGAAATCGAAGTGAAACTGCTGCAACACAATGACGACTTCAAAGGTGTCGACATTGCCTTTACTTCTGCGGGAGCAGGCACATCGAAAGAATTTGCCGAAACAATCACCAAATACGGTGCTGTAATGATAGACAATTCAAGTGCGTTCCGTATGGATGCAGACATTCCTTTGGTCGTACCCGAAGTAAATCCCGAAGACGCATTGAACCGTCCACGTGGTATCATCGCCAACCCGAACTGTACAACGATACAGATGGTAGTGGCACTGAAAGCTATCGAAAAACTGTCGCACATCAAGCGCGTACATGTTTCTACTTACCAGGCTGCCAGTGGTGCTGGTGCAGCTGCAATGGATGAATTATACGAACAGTATCGTCAGGTACTTGCCGGAGAGCCTGTAACCGTCGAAAAATTTGCTTACCAGCTTGCATTTAACCTGATTCCTCAAATTGACGTATTTACCGACAATGGTTATACCAAAGAGGAAATGAAAATGTATAACGAAACACGTAAAATCATGCACTCCGACGTGAAGGTCAGTGCAACTTGCGTACGTGTACCTGCACTCCGCTCACACTCAGAAAGCATCTGGATTGAAACAGAACGTCCGGTTTCTGTAGAAGAAGCACGCAAGGCGTTTGCCGAAGGAGAAGGACTGGTGCTGATGGATAACCCTGAAAAGAAGGAATACCCGATGCCGTTGTTCCTCGCCGGAAAAGATCCTGTATATGTAGGACGTATCCGTAAGGACTTGACAGACGAAAACGGTCTGACATTCTGGATTGTAGGCGACCAGATTAAGAAGGGAGCTGCACTGAATGCCGTACAGATTGCTGAATATCTGATTAAAGTAAAAAACATCGGATAAGTTTTTTCACGGACAGATACAAAAGAAATAAGGCAACCTGCATGCCCGGACAGAATTATTGCCGGGCGTCAGGTTGCCTTTTTTTCTTATCTTAATACATTTTACACACATGCAATATACTTATCCATACGATTCTCCATTGGGAAAAATCATCCTTGCCAGTAACGGTACATGCCTTACCGGATTGTGGTTCAAAGGACAAAAGTTTTTTGCCCGTATATTAGAAGCGGAACACGAAGAAAGAGATTTTCCCATTTTCCGTCAGACAGCCAGTTGGCTGAACACTTACTTTTCAGGAAAAAAGCCAGACTTCATGCCTGATCTGGAACTTCATGACACTCCGTTCCGCCTGGCGGTGTGGCATATCCTGCAACAAATTCCCTATGGCGAAATCATTACCTATAAAGAAATTGCTCAGGAAATAGCCCGGCAGCGAAATTGCAAAAGCATGTCGGCACAGGCTATAGGAGGAGCCGTAGGTCATAACCCCATAAGCATCCTTATCCCTTGCCACCGCGTAGTAGGCAGTAACGGAAGTCTGACAGGCTATGCCGGAGGACTTTCCCGCAAGATAAGCCTGCTGAAACTGGAAGGAAAGTGTCTATAAAAATTATACCATACACACTTTCAGAGAGCATTTACTGTCGCCTATTATATTTTCATAACTATATTGGTCTGCCTCTTCACGAGTAACAATTGGCTTTATATTGATTTGTGTATTGCGTTGATTTAATTTACTAATTTTCATCTATATTCCGGCTGTTGTTTCTGGAGACAGAAAATGCTCATTATTTCAGATTGTTATTCATAACTTTGGTTTCATTTATTATCATTTCAGTCCTTCATTCAAATATACTTCCAGATTAGTATACCCCTCGCTGCTCAATGCTACTTCCACTCCATCAGCCGAATCATACGGATTCAGTCCATGCTTTTTCTCCCAGATATCAGGCATACCGTCTCCGTCCGTATCCAGACGTTCTTCAGGCTTTACCCCACCATCCGAGAGTTTCACCCATGGAGAGTCTTCCCCTTGCAGCATGACATCTTTCGGTGTGTCTATGATGCCTGGCATGCGATCGGCATTCTTACCTATACTACCGGAATAAGCAGCCGTTCCACTACGTGTTTCATTTACAATCCGTTCGTCTATCTTATCCCTCCATTTGGAACAACCAGCAGAAGCCAGAACCTTATCATAGGCTTCAAGAGCTGTATGCGTAGTAACCAATCCCGTTTCCAAGGGAGTTTTCAGGCGGATCGTATCACGTGTAACAGCAGAAAAGCACCCATCGGCACTTGCCGTATCAAGCTGTTCGTATACCCCTTTCGTCCAGTTGTCTGCCGTAACTTCAGGACATCCTTCCACCACATTGCCATCTACATAAAACTTTCCCCATACATGCAGCATCGGATGCCATCTGTTGGGTTCACCTTTACTGTTATGGCAATATTTCTCCGAACGCACTCCTGCCGCAACAATCCGGTATCGTACTTTATTATGAGGAGTAGCAGGACCGGGCTTATAATAATTGTTCACAATATTCACCTTCATACCTTCAGCCCCGTAACATCCGTTCCCGGCCCAGTTATAATATACATTATTACGCACATCCACATACTCCCGGGTCTGAGTTCCCGGACGAGGTCCCAGACGAGGAACGCGACTGACATGATGTGCCATCAGATTATGATGAAACGAAGCATGGTCGCCTCCCACTATTCCTCCATATCCGTGTGCACCTTTGACATGCCCTCCATGATTCAGGCTCTCGGATATGATACACCACTGAACAGTTGTATTCTCATTGCCATATATAGAGCAGGTTTCATCTACCGACCAACTGATGGAGCAATGGTCTATGATAATATTTTTCTGGTCCGTACCTCCAAGTCCGTCCGGCTCTCCTTTGACTTCGTTTCCTACTCTCAAACGCAAATAACGCATAATTACATGATTAGCCTTTACGGTTATCGGATAACGTGCAATACAGATTCCTTGCCCCGGAGCCGTCTGTCCGGCAAGAGTCAGACTATCTTGTTTGATTCTCAGCGGGCTGTTCAGAAAAATAGTACCTGCCACATCGAAAACCACAGTACGTGCCCCTTCCTGGTTGACAGCATAACGCAAAGTTCCTTCCTGCTCTCCATCTTGAAGAGTCGTTACATGATAAACCTTTCCACCTCTTCCTCCTACAGTATATCTGCCAAATCCTTCAGCTCCCGGAAAAGCCGGCAGTTTACCCTCTGTAGCAGTCCAGTCAGCGGCCTGCCCTGCCGAAAAAGCGAGCAGCAAGCCTAATGAAGCAAGCGTAAATTTCATAGTCATACGATTTATTATTGTGTTTTCACACGACAAAAGTAAGAGAAGCAAACAAGAATGACGTGCACTATTTTAGTAAACAACGTGCACTATTTAGGCAATAGGCCAATTGGAACAAATAATACACTCAAACGTCATCGGCAGTAAAGTGCCCCATCACCCTACAGCCAATGGCGTAATGCACAATCTTCAGGCAAGTTATTATTTTTGCTGTTCCTTTACGATATCCTGCACCAGACTATGCAAATTAAACCAAAACTGCAACTGCCTTGTAATCCCATAAACTTGTCAACCCAAGAACAAGAGATACTTCTTTCTTTATTTTTCCGTATTTTTCTCTTTATATTCGGAAGGCGTACAGCCCATGGCAGCCTTAAAAACACGACTAAAATACTGAGGAAAGGAAAATCCACACATGTACGCAACTTCCGATACTGCATATTGTACCGAGTCGAGCAACTGTACCGAACGTTTCACACGCATGTCTTTCACAAAATCGATGGGAGAAACCCCCAGTATCGACTTTATCTTCCGGTAAAACATAGAACGCCCCATACCCATCGAATCGGCAAGATCTTCTATCTTGAAATCAGGATTGTTCAGGTTCTCCTCTACACGCTGTATGATGTTCTTAATAAACTCCTCATCGAAACGGGTAATCTGTGGCAATGACGGCGACAAGTCTTCCAGCTTACATTCCGGCTTCTTGCCTGCTTCTGCTTCCTCCATACCTGCCGGAGTATTACCTGAAAGCAGAAAATCCTTCAAGCGGGTACGCTGCTGCAATACAGACTTAATCCGTGCACAAAGATACGCAGCACTGAACGGTTTGGTAATATACCCGTCGGCACCATATTCCAGTCCCTTGATACGATCTTCAAGCGAAGCCTTTGCCGACAAAATAATAACCGGAATATGACAAATATCATGGTTATTTTTTACAGCATTCAGCAGTTCGATACCATCCATTTCAGGCATCATAACGTCACTGACCACGATATCCGGCATTTCTGCCATAATCTTTTCCAGTCCGGCACGACCGTTGGGCGCTTCCAGTACCCGATATTCCCTTTGCAGGATATGCACCACAAAACGCCTCAACTCCTCATTGTCTTCCACAACCAGCACCGTAATATCTTTCTGTGCTTCACCTTCTTCCTCACCTTCCGTTTCAGACTGTACGTTACGCGTACCATCGTCCAAAATAAATTCTACATTCTGGTCGCGGTGATAAACCTCTGCATTCAAGGGGAGGCAGACACTAAACGTACTTCCCTGCCCCAATGCAGTATCCACCTCTATTTTTCCGTGCATGATATCCACCAGATTGCGGACCAGTGAAAGCCCGATACCCGTTGATACCGACGAACGTTCGCTGCCGAAGGTCTCGAAACGGTCGAACAGCTTGCTCAGCTTACCAATATCTATACCTTTCCCTTCGTCTTTCACCCGTATCTGTACATAGTCGGGCAGCAACGCCACAGTAAGTGAAATAGACTTTCCTTTAGGCGTATACTTGAATGCATTCGAAAGCAAATTGAATACAATTTTCTCAAACTTATCTACATCCGTATATACCTTCACTTCCTCCTGTGGAGCCACAAAGCTGAAATCAATTTCCGACTGATGAGCCATGGCTGTAAAGTTTTCGTATATCTTCCGTGCCAGAGCAACGATATCCACCTGCTCGATATACAGTTTCATTTTATTATTCTGTATTTTGCGGAAATCGAGCAACTGATTGATAAGCTGCAACATACGTTCCGTATTTCGTTTGGCAACCTGCATATTCTCTTTACCTTCCTCCGAAAGTTTTTCCCGTTCTATAACCTCCTCAATCGGTCCTTCAATCAGCGTAAGCGGCGTACGAAGCTCATGCGATATATCGGTAAAGAAACGTAATTTCATTTGAGTAAGCTGCTTTTCGAATCCAATCTTCTTCCGCAACCCCCAAATGTAGACGATAATGCCCGATACCACAGCCAGAGCCAACAGGAAAGAAGCAATATAAATCACCCACGCCCATCCGGTTTCCCAAAACGTAGGTTCAACATGAATATGCAGCACACTCACATTGTCCGTCCATACACCGTCACTGTTACTGGATTTCACTTCCAGGTCAAAATCGCCTGCCGACAAGTTTACCAGACTGACCGAATGGTTCTTGCCGATATAAATCCAGTCGCTGCCTAAATTTTTTATACGATAAGCATACTCCAGATAAGACGGTTTCGTGAAATCGAGCGCAGCAAAGGAAACGGTAATATTCCGTTCGTCAGCCTCCAGTGTAATCGAATCATTCATCAGTGAATTGATGACAGAAATCCCTCCACGACGTTGTACGCTCAATCCGGTAAATGCAATATTCGGTACATATGTACTCTTCTTCAATTCATTCAGGTTGATACGCAAAGCTCCTTCATTGCATCCCACATACATATTGCCCGAACGGTCCACCACCGGAGGAACTTCAGACAGAATAAGGTTTGAATTGACATTAAAGTGATTATACACCTCGAAATCAGGATGTGCCGGAGAAAACTTACAAATAATGTTCTCGAAGGTAATCCATAACCTCTTTTTATTATCTTCCACCATGGCAAAGGCAATGTCCGAAGGAAGACCGTTTATCTTGTTATAATGGAAAAAATCAATCTTATCCGACAGAAGCCCGTCGAGCGGCACCCGACTGATACCTCCGCTGCACGTAGTGATATACACTTCCCCGGCCGATGTTTCCATTACATGCATCACATCATTATCACTCAGGCTGTTTTCACGGTTTGCCTCACAATAGTTCAGATAAAAGCGAATATCCTCGGGGTTGCTGAACCGTGAAGAGAATGAAATCAGTCCGTCGGTTGTACCTACCAGTGTAACATCATTCGAAAGCGGACAAATGCTGCGCACACGCATGCATTTACCCTGCGGATAATTTTTCTTCAGCCTGTTGGCTACATTCATAAAATGCAAGTCGTCCGGACTGCCTGTGGCAAGATTCAATCCACCTCCATAGGTTCCTACCCAGATATGCCCGAATCGATCCTGCGCTATCGAGTACACAGCATTACTATTTATCCCGTCCGGATTATTCTGCTCTACCCGATACTGTTTCAGTGCATATCCTCCAGCGGCAGGCTTTCCCACAAACAAGCCGTGTCCGCGACTCCCTATCCAGAAGTTTCCCCGGTTATCTTCAAAGAAAGCATAGACATTGGCTCCAAACACAACCGAGCGGTCTTTTACAATTCGCCCTTTACTGTCCAGATTGCCGCAATAGTCAAGATACTTGTCGTAAACTTCCACTATTCCGTCTTTCCTTGCCATCCATACCCGTTCGTGTGAATCGATATAAAGTCCTCTAACTTCCGTACTGGACGCTCCAATATATTCAAAATTTGTATTTGGGAAAGTAATCCGGTCTACGCCTCCTCCCTGTGCCAGCCACACATTCTTATGATTATCTACATAAAAACCACGGTTAATCCCTTCATACATACTTCTGGCAGCTTCCGTCAGCACATAGCTCTGCTGAAACTTATTTTGCTTCGGATTATAATAACAGAAAAAGCCATCAGTCGGAAAAGCCCAGATATGTCCGTATTCATCTTCGTGAATAAAGCTGAATCCCAGTTCTCCATCCCGGCGACGAGGGTAATCGAGAAATGCAGCCTGCATACCTTTTTTATCTATCCTGACGATATGTTCCCGGCCATTCTGCATCCAGATATTTCCTTTGGAATCCTGAAAAATACAAGAAGGCTGAAAGTCTTCCTGTCCTTTGCCAAGTATAAAATGTGTAACCTGCTTTTTCTGTGGATCGTACATAACCAATCCCCGCTTGCAGACTACTCCCAGCCGTCCGTCGGCAAGCGGAAAGAGCTGACAGATACTTTCCGCCTCATCAGGCAGGACAACAGGACGAAGCCCACTTCCGTCTACATACTCCATGAGTCTGCCGGACGTACCGGCTATAAAGAAACTCTTTCCGGCACTTGCAGCATAACGGTAAACCTCATCTCCTTTCAGAGATTTATTGCCATAAACAAAGTATCCTTTATCCGTCAGTGCCCACTCTCTTTTCTGTGCATCAAGTGCTACCTTATAGACTGTACGGCGTGAAGATGAAGCAACCGGAAAATAAACGAGTCCACCTTTTTCCTTATATCTATAACAATCTATCCGCCACAGATCTCCATTATCGCTCGTAACCCACAGCGTACCGTTCGACAAGGCAAAAATATCCGATGCCGCAGTACACAGCTTTACGTCGGGATGATAGGCGAAGACATCCTCAAAACATTCTTTACGGGTATCAAACAAGTATATTCGCCGGTCGTAACTCTGGCAAACCAGCATTTCATTTCCTGCAAGGACAAGATTTACCAGACGGTTGTATTGCAACTTGACTCTGTCCGTTGGATACGACTTATAGTTCTTAAAGGTATATCCGTCAAACTTTTCCAGTCCGTTCCACGTTGCCATCCACAGATACCCCTTCTCATCCTGCAAGATACTCTGCACCGTATTCTGCGACATACCGTCCTTTACCGAATAGTGCTTCACATTGATAAGTCCCTGTGCAGCCGCCGGAAAAAAGCCAAGCAGTATATACGATATAATCAAATATAAAGTGTTTCTCATACAAACTCCTGTCGTTTTTACGCAGGGACAAAGTTATAAGAAAGTTTATAACTAAAAAATGAATTTGCCATATTACATTAAACGTTTATTCTGAGAAGCTACACAAAGCATTAAGATGACTTGCCGATCCTTCAAGCCAGCACAATCGAAATGGTCTGAGAGGTTCAGACGATAGCCCCATACACACAAAAGAAGGTGTGTCAAAAAGCACACCTTCTTTTTTAGCACAAAGCCCCGACTTTCACAAGCTGGGGCTTTGTTATTACCTAAAGATTTTGTATCTTTAAG
>NZ_DBMACV010000041.1:0-31182 GCF_057861905.1 Phocaeicola sp.
AAGCCCGATTACCACTATTAACCGACAATCCCGAAAATCGCTTCACTTTATTCCCGTATCCTATATATACGACAATTTAGTGAAGTGATTTCAGAAACAGACAAATCACTTCACTTTATTCCGGGGGTCTATATATTAGGAATTTAGTGAAGTGGTTGTACAGACCGCATACTTTTAAGAGTTGCGGGCAAAAAGAGAAATAATCAACGTACTCACTAAAACGATTTCCTTATGAACATCGAGACTGCAAAACAAATCAATCTGGCTGACTACCTGCACAGCCTGGGTTATTCACCCGTCAAACAGCAGGGTATTAACCTTTGGTACAAATCTCCCTTGAGGGAAGAAACGGAGGCTTCCTTCAAAGTGAACACCGAACGCAACCTGTGGTACGACTTCGGTTTAGGGAAAGGGGGCGGTATCATTGAACTGGCTGCACACCTGTATGCTACCGACCATATACCTTACCTGCTGGAGCGGATTGCGGAACAGACACCGCATGTACACCCGGTATCTTTCTCTTTTGGCAAGCAAGACTCTTTCGGTCCGAGCTTCCAGCAGCTGGAGATAGTACCGTTATCGTCTCCTGCCCTGCTTGCCTATTTACAAGGTAGAGGAATAAATCTGGAGCTGGCAAAAAGAGAATGTAGAGAAGCCCGTTACACCCACAACGGCAAGCGTTACTTTGCCATTGCCTTCCCTAACGGTTCGGGTGGGTTTGAGGTTCGTAACCCCTATTTCAAGGGCTGCATCGCCCCCAAGGAAATCTCCCACATCAGACAGTCGGGAAAAGCAAGGACTACCTGCTATGTGTTCGAGGGTTTCATGGACTACCTTTCCTTTCTGACATTGAGACAGGAAAGCTGCCCGAATTATCCGGAATTGGACGGGCAGGACTACATTGTATTGAACTCCGTATCGAATATAAACAAGGCTCTCTATCCGCTGGGCAACTATGAGCGCATCCACTGCTTTTTCGACAACGACCATGCAGGACTGGAAGTACTCCAACAAATCCGCATGGAATACGGCAGAGACCGATACATCCGGGACGCTTCGCAGATTTATGGCGGGTGCAAAGACCTGAACGAATACTTACAGAAACAGATTGAAAGAAAAAGGCAGCTCCAGTCCGCCAAAGGGGTGCGCAGCCAATCACCGGAGAAGAAGAACGGCTTCCGGTTATAGCCTACTATAACTACACGCTCCGCTTTCGTAGTTGTGGGCTCTCCCGAGGGGATTAGGGCTTTGCCCTAATGACCCACTCAAGGCGTTTCACCCCTGAGAACCCCGAGCAAAGAGTGACCCTCTCTTTGCAATCTCCGCTTATGGGTTACCCCTAAGAAATCTCGTGCAAATGAGAGCAGAGGCAAGCTTGCTTGACCTATGCCGAATGCAGCCGAGATTCATAAAATAACCCCTCTGCGAAAGCGAGCAAAATAATCAATTGCAAACAAAGAAAAGAAGCTATGGCAACAAAATCAAGCATACATATCAAGCCTTGCAACATCGCATCGAGCGAGGCACACAACCGAAGAACTGCCGAATATATGTGTAATATCGGGGAGTCCAGAATCTATGTCGTTCCCGAACTTTCCACCGATAACGAACAGTGGATAAATCCCGACTTCGGCACTCCCGAACTGCGAACTCATTATGACAATATCAAGCAAATGGTCAAGGAAAAGACTGGACGTGCCATGCAGGAAAAGGAAAGGGAACGCAAGGGAAAGAATGGAAGGATTATCAAAGTGGCGGGATGTTCACCCATCCGTGAAGGAGTATTGCTTATCAGACTGGACACCACACTGGCTGATGTACGCAGATTCGGTGAAGAGTGTCAAAAGCGTTGGGGCATCACTCCACTACAAATTTTCCTGCACAAAGACGAAGGACATTGGCTAAACGGTCAGCCGGAAGCGGAAGACAAAGAGAGTTTTCAAATAGGAAGCAGATGGTTCAAGCCGAACTATCATGCCCATATCGTATTCGACTGGATGAACCACGAAACCGGAAAGAGCCGAAAACTCAATGACGAAGATATGGCAATCATGCAGACCTTGGCTTCCGATATTCTCCTGATGGAACGTGGGCAGGCAAAAGCTGTCACAGGTAAAGAGCATCTGGAACGAAATGATTTCATCATTGAGAAGCAGAAAGCCGAACTGCAACGTATAGAGGAAACCAAGCGACACAAGGAGCAACAGGTAAGCCTTGCCGAACAGGAACTCAAACAGGTAAAAGCAGAGATACGTACGGACAAACTCAAAAGTGCAGCTACCGATGTAGCCACAGCCATAACCAGCAGTGTAGGTTCTCTTTTCGGAAGCGGTAAGCTGAAAGAACTGGAACATCACATCGAGCAGCTACATCAGGAAATTACCAAACGGGACAAAGCTACTGATGAATTGAAAATTCAGATACAACAAATACAGGAACAGCATGGCAGACAAATTCGTAATCTTCAAGGAATACACAATCAAGAACTTGAAGCCAAAGAAAAGGAAATATCACGATTGAATACCATTCTCGAAAAAGCATTATGCTGGTTCCCATTGCTCAAAGAAATGCTGAGAATGGAAAAATTATGCTATGTCACTGGTTTTACCAAGGGGATGGTTGATTCTCTTTTATACAAAAAGGAAGCTCTCAGATGTAGTGGAAAAATCTATTCCGAAGAATATAGACAGAGATTTGAAACAAAAAATGTAATTTTCAAAATTGAACGAAGCCCGATCGATAAGAATAAATTGATGCTGACTATAAACCAACAGCCAATCAGCGAATGGTTCAAGGAACAATGGGAGAAGTTACAGCAGCATCTGCGTAACTCAGTGCAGAAAGAACAAAAATCCAGAGGATTCAGGATGTAATATAGAGAAGTACAATTCATCATGGATTGTACTTCTATCGTAATATATAGTACAAAATCTAAGTTGTCTAACTATTCTAAAGTAAAATAAGCAATAAAAGAATATCTTATTCACTATTAATATACCATATTGTCAATATCTTTCCCTCATTTAGTCAATCGTATCTTTTCGTGGTAGAAATAATTTACGATAACCGGCTTGCCTTTTTCCGAGCGCCCGTAAGGCAAATCATTTATTCTATATGGAAACCCCTGTGCCTTGGCGTATTGGGAAATGTCCTGTTCCAATGCCTGCCAGTAATCAAGCCTCTTTTTGTTGTATATTTCTTCGTATAACGGAAAGAGGTCGGGATGCTTCTCACGGATATACGTCATTATCCCTCCCTTGAACTGCCCGCGCAGATTCAGGTTTTCGAGCCATATCAAATCGGCATATCCTTTCACTTTCTCGATAATCGCCTTCATATCGGTTATTCCGGGGAATATGGGCGATACGAAACACACGGTACGGATGCCCGCCTCATAGACCTGACGCATTGCGTTCAGACGACGTTCTATGCTCACGGCATTGTCCATATCCGTACGAAACCGCTCGTCAAGCGTATTGACCGACCATGACACCGTTACTTTGGGAAAACGCTTCAACAGGTCGAGGTCGCGCAGGACAAGGTCGGACTTAGTGCATATCATAATCTCGGCGTTGCTCCCACGCAGCTCTTCGAGCAGCCTGTGGGTACGGCAAAATTGCTCCTCATACGGGTTGTAACCATCCGTCACGGAACCTATCACAATGCGCTCTCCGTCATATTTGTGCGGATTGGCTATCGGTTTCCAGTTCTTCACGTCCAGAAATGCACCCCACGGTTCTGTATGCCCGGTGAATCGTTTCATAAACGATGCGTAGCAATACTTACAGGCGTGGGGACAGCCCACGTAAGGGTTGACCGAATATCCTCCGACCGGCAGTGAGGATTTGGTCATAACGCTCTGTACGTCTATTTCTTTGATTATTTCGGTATTCATTGTAAGCGTTTTGTAAATTGTTCCGGCAGTTCCTGAATCATCCTTTCTTCGCCCATTATAGGCAGCAAATCCTCTTTCATAAACACGGGGACGCCCTGTGTTTGGGCTTGGTCGGCAATGTGAAGCACCCATTCGGGACGGGAATCCACTTTGCCTTTCCGATGTCCGGTCTCCGTACCTATGACAATCCAGTCGATACCCTCGAAATCTATATCGCCGATTTCATCGAAAATAGGTTCGAAAGTGACATGGTAGTGCTTGGCCTTGATATTTCTTTTCAAATCGTCTAGCCGCTTTTTTTCGGAATTGCGCGTGACGGTCACGCCCATCCATACATTCTCGTCATCTGTAGAGAAACTGATCTTGTCCGGACATTTCGTAAGGAATATATAAGCGTGTTGCGGATTGCTTTTCATTCGTCTGAATATTTCCGCATTCCATTCAGGCTTCCAATCGGAGAAATCGCTCATTCCGGTCATCAGCCATACGTGAGGCTTGGGCGTGTCGATGATACGCAGCTTTCGCACCATATATTCCGGTACGGAGAAGTCGTCCGTAATATGGAAGCGGCGGCAGTTGTTACGGGCATAGCAGTAGCTGCACCCGATGGAGCAGCCTACCACTATGTTCATATTCTTTATCAGGAATTTTATACAGATAGTCATCTGCTTAGAGTTCCTTTTTAGAATCATTTCGGAGAGACTTTCCATTTTACCGGTTCTTTCAGTATGATTCCGTCAGTGGCATCCTCCTGTGAGAATGTATTGCTGCAATATTGTATGCAGAGCATGAGGAGCGGAGTCGTTCCGTTGTTACGGACACTTCGTTTTCCTGCAGGAGATACCCTGACAACGCTACCTTCTTCCACTGGGAACACTGTTCCGTCTACTTGAAATTCACCTTTACCGGAGAGGAAAAAATAAAGCTCCTCATGACTCTTGTGACTATGCAGAAATCCGGTTTCTGTACCCGGGGCGAATGACTGGAAAGAAAACTCGCTTCCCGTAGTTCCGAGAGCGGTGCTGCAGAATACTTTTCCGGGGATTTTCACATCCGGGCCAAGCTGAAGTTCGTATTCATTCAGTTCATTCAACTTACCGACACTGATCGCGGCGAAATTCTGTTCTACCGCGATTTTCCTAATCTTTTTCATCTTTCTAATATTTTGAAATGATTGTTTATACAGTTATTTAAGTGTTATGCTTTCTCCGTCTTCCGGTATAATCAGTCGGCTCATATCCGTCCCGTGATGGCGAGCTTCGTTGCGCAGGATGGCACGGGTGGTCTGGCAATGATCGATGGCATCCATGTGTACGGTAATCAGCTTGATGTGTGGGGGGAGTGTGTCAAGCATCGCCATTACTTCCTGTTCATTGGGGATGATACAACCGTCCGTCTTAGAGAACTCGGGGAATACCGCACCGCCACTGTTCACCACAATATAATTAGGACGATACTTTTCCACGGTAGCAAGAGTACATTCTTCCCATTTGCAATCGCCCATGATATAAATAGTCGGAAGCCCTTCGGACATCAGCACATAGCCCGAAACAGGTCCCATCATCTGGCCTATCTGACCGAAACCGTGATGGCCAATAGCACGGTGGATGGTCAGATGACCTAAGGTTATGCTCTCTTCAATCGTTTCTACATTTGAGAAACCATCTTTCAGGATGGCGGCCTTATCTTGTGGCTGGGTGTAGAAAGGAATATCTTTCGGCAAATGCTGCTTTACACTTGGTTCGTAATGGTCGATGTGGTTGTGGGTGAGCAGTACCATATCAACACCTTCAGTAATGTCGCTAATAGGCATTACGAGATGTACCCTCGGATTCTTATATACACCGAGAGCGGATTGCAGGGTTCCTTTGTCGGCAAATACGGGGTCAATAAGAATGGTATGTCCTGCATAGTTGATTTTCAAGGTGGCACTGCGTACCAACCGAATAATTGCTTTTTCGTTCATGATGTTATGTTTTGTATTATTTTTCGGGTACAAAGTTCGAAAGGATATCCCAATGTCTCTATGCCTTAAAAACAGGAATATATGCCATTTTGATAAAAGAATGATGTATATTTGCAGAAAGCAAAAAACAAGAGTGATGAAAGCTATAATCAATCCCGAAAGACTTGTAAGCGTTCCGTTCAATAAAACGCAATGTGGCGTAGACTTCTACATTAACACAGGCGAAAGCAAGGACATCTGTGGTGTCTTGACCGAGCATAAGGCGTTTAAGACAGATTTTTTCAGCTTCTATTTCTTTCGTCGTGCCAATGGATATTTGTTGCTGAACTTCCGAAAAGTGGAGTTACGGGATGGTATGGTGCTGCTTTTGTCGCCGCACCAGCAACAGGAATGGCACGTGAACGAGGTAGAACTGGATTACACTTTTCTTATTTTCCGCGAAGACTTTATGCGCACGTTCATTGCTGACAAGTTCTTCGTATATCGGCTGTTGTATTATTATCAGACTGATACACCGCCCTACTTGTTTGCCGAGCCGGAGGAGCTGACGGAATATATGCGCCTCTTAAAAAAGATAAAACAAGAACTACAACATCCTGTGGTAGACACTTACAACCTCATTGTGTCAGTGCTTTATTATCTACTGGTAATTATCAACCGGGCATACGCTCAAACTTATCGTCTACCTGTCGAAGTGCCAAAAAACAATTACGCATTCAAATTCAAGGACTTACTCGAAAAACATATCCGAACGACACAGCGCGTTCAAGAATATGCTGATATGCTTCGGGTAAGTCGTATCACCTTGAATAATTCTGTTATGGCGCAATTTGGTGTATCAGCCATTCACTTACTCAAGCAACGTCTTTTGGAAGAGCTGAAAAATGAGCTACTGTTCTCCAATCTGAATGTGAGCCAACTGGCAGACGAGTTCCACTTTTCCGACCCCAGTCACCTCATGCGTTTTTTCAAAAAAGAAACAGGCAAGACTTTTACCCAATATCTAATGAATTACAAAAGAGGAATATATGAATAGAAATTTCATATTTGGCAAATGAATTCCATATTTAAGATATTTATTTTTTTGAATAACTATATTTTTCGTCATAAAGGTTCATTCTGCCAGTCCATAGAAATACCAATCGCTTTGTAATTGACATTCTTTTGAAGAATCTTAAAAAATACAAAAACACCCAATTTTACATTCTTGGGTGTAAAAAAGGGTGTAAATCTCGCAAATGCTTGATTTACACCCTTTATTGCGGAGAGACAGGGATTCGAACCCCGGGTACCTCGCGGTACAACGGTTTTCAAGACCGCCGCAATCGACCACTCTGCCACCTCTCCAAAACTCTTTTTAGGAGTGCTTCCTTTCAAAAGCGATGCAAAGGTACATAATATTTTGTAATAAGCAAGCATTTGCTCAAAAAAAGTTTGCGGAAAGATGGCTTTTGATAATAAATATTTATCTTTGTAAAATTAATAACTATAAGAAAAAACGTGATTATGAATAAGGCTATTATTACGGTAGTAGGTAAAGATACGGTAGGTATCATTGCAAGATTATGTTCTTATCTTGCTGAAAACAATGTGAATATATTGGATATTTCTCAGACCATTGTGCAGGAGTATTTTAATATGATGATGATTGTCGACATGGCAAACATTCAGAAGCCTTTTGAACAGATCGTAAATGAACTGATAGAAACAGGAAATAAGATTGGCGTTCAGGTAAAATGTCAGCGTGAAGAGATATTCAATAAAATGCATCGTATCTAAAAAACAGCTATTACTATGATTAATATATCCGAGGTTCTCGAAACCAACAAGATGATAGAGAAAGAAAACCTGGATGTGCGTACAATCACCATGGGAATAAATCTGCTGGATTGTGCCGACAGTAATCTGGATGTTCTCTGTCAGAACATATATAATAAGATGACACGTTTTGCCAAGAATCTGGTGAAGACAGGAGAGGATATTGCTAAGGAATATGGTATTCCTATTGTAAACAAGCGTATTTCCATTACTCCTATTGCACTGGTGGGTGGATCGGCATGTCATACACCTGATGATTATGTGAAGATTGCCCAGACACTGGATAAGGTGGCCGAAGAGCTGGGCGTAAACTTTATCGGAGGGTATTCGGCTATCGTATCGAAAGGTATGACACGAAGCGACGAATTGCTGATTCGTTCTATTCCGAAAGCGTTGGCATGCACGGAACGTATTTGTAGTTCTGTCAATGTGGGTTCTACCAAGACGGGCATTAATATGGATGCGGTTCGTCTGATGGGAGAGATTATCAAAGAAACGGCAGAACTGACCAAAGAACGTGATTCGTTAGGATGCGCCAAGTTAGTGGTCTTATGTAATGCTCCCGATGATAATCCGTTTATGGCAGGTGCTTTCCACGGCGTATCGGAAGACGATGCGATTATCAATGTCGGCGTAAGCGGTCCGGGCGTTGTGAAGTATGCGCTGGAGCAGGTTCGTGGAGAAGGTTTCGAGGTTCTTTGTGAAACGATTAAGCGTACTGCTTTCAAGATTACCCGTGTGGGACAACTGGTTGCACAGGAAGCATCACGCCGGTTGGGTGTTCCGTTTGGTATCATCGACTTGTCTTTGGCTCCGACTCCGGCTGTCGGCGACAGTGTGGCTGAGATTTTGCAGGAAATCGGATTGGAGCATCCGGGGGCACCGGGTACAACTGCCGCTCTTGCCTTACTGAATGATCAGGTAAAGAAAGGTGGAGTAATGGCTTCTTCGTATGTAGGTGGATTGAGTGGTGCCTTCATTCCGGTCAGCGAAGATCAGGGAATGATTAATGCAGTAGAAGCAGGCGCGCTGACCATCGAGAAACTGGAAGCAATGACTTGTGTTTGTTCTGTAGGATTGGATATGATTGCTATTCCGGGTTCTACATCGGCTGCTACCATATCGGGCATCATTGCCGACGAAACGGCTATCGGTATGATCAACCAGAAGACTACGGCGGTGCGTATCATTCCGGTGATAGGAAAAGAAGTGGGCGATACGGTAGAGTTTGGAGGATTGCTGGGATATGCTCCTGTCATGCCGGTTAACCGCTTTAGTTGTGAAGCCTTTGTGAGTCGTAAGGGACGTATACCTGCTCCTATTCATAGTTTTAAAAATTAATCATTATATTTCGGCTGTCGTCTGCTAAATTGATTGTTCGGACGTCGGGAGCCGGAACTTGTTTTCGAAAATAGAAAGGAAGGAAGTCTTGCCGGAGAAAAACCTCCGGAGGGCTTCCTTTTCTTGTACTTAGGGGGAGAATGTTGCAGGGCAGACCATTCTAAATAGAGTTTGAAGCGGGAAAGTTACTTTTTATGCTGGTGTATAATGTCGCAAAACCGATTGTTTTAAGTCGGCAGATAGAACCCGAAGTACGAAATTTGTTTTGCCGTTGTATGGAAATCTATTAGGACACTGCTGGATTTGTGCTATCTTTGTGCCTGAAATAGATTGACCTGTATGACAGATTACTTGAACGAACTAAATGAGAGTCAGCGGGCTGCGGTGCTATACAACGACGGACCTTCGCTTGTGATTGCCGGAGCCGGATCGGGAAAGACCCGTGTGCTGACCTATAAGATAGCTTATCTGCTGGACAACGGTTACGAACCGTGGTCCATTCTTGCGCTGACATTTACCAACAAGGCGGCGCGTGAGATGAAAGAGCGTATCGCACGTCGGGTAGGCACAGAGCGGGCGCGCTACTTATGGATGGGGACTTTTCATTCCATCTTTTCGCGTATCCTCCGTGCGGAGGCGGCAGCCATCGGTTTTTCATCTAATTTTACCATTTATGATTCTGCCGATTCAAAAAGTCTGATAAAGACCATTATCAAGGAAATGCAGTTGGACGACAAGACGTATAAGCCGGGGATGGTACAATCACGCATCAGCAATGCCAAGAATCACCTGGTGTCGCCCGATGCTTATGCCGCCAGCCGGGAGTTTTACGAGAATGATTCGGCTGCCAAGGTACCTGCCATACGCGATATTTACCGCCGCTACTGGGAGCGCTGCCGTCAGAGTGATGCCATGGACTTCGACGATTTGCTGGTTTACACCTATATATTATTTAGCAAACATCCTGAAATTTGCGAGAAATACGCTTCTCATTTCCGCTATGTGCTGGTAGACGAGTATCAGGATACCAACTATGCCCAGCATTGCATCGTGATGCAGCTGACCGAAAAATACCGTCGGGTTTGTGTGGTGGGCGACGATGCGCAGAGTATTTACTCTTTCCGTGGAGCGAATATCGACAATATCTTGAAGTTTACGAGCCTGTATAAGGATGCCCGTCTGTTCAAGCTGGAGCAGAATTACCGTTCCACGCAGACCATTGTTAAGGCGGCCAACAGCCTGATTGAGAAGAACCGGGAGCAGATACGCAAGGAGGTATTCTCCGAAAACGACAAGGGGGAACCGATTACCGTGTTCAATGCTTATAGTGATGTGGAAGAAGGAGAAATCGTTGCCAACAAAATAGCACAGCTTCGAGTAAAGAACAGTTATTCGTACGACGATTTTGCTATCTTATACCGAACTAATGCACAGAGCCGTATCTTCGAAGAGGCTTTACGCAAGCGGGGAATGCCTTATCGTATCTACGGAGGCTTGTCTTTCTACCAGCGGAAGGAGGTAAAGGACGTGATTGCTTATTTCCGGCTGGCAGTCAATCCGAATGATGAAGAGGCTTTCAAGCGTGTCATCAATTATCCGGCACGTGGAATAGGTAGTACGACGCTGAGCAAGATTATCGATGCGGCTACCCGAAATCAGGTCAGCCTGTGGAAAGTTGTGACCGAACCTCTTGCCTACGGACTGGAACTGGCGAAAGGTACGCATACCAAACTGCAAGGATTCCGCAGTCTGATTGCCGGATTCGTGGAGGCTGTTCCGCAGACCAGTGCTTACGAGCTGGGTAAGAATATCGTCCAGCAGTCGGGAATCATCAGTGATATTTATCAGGATCGTTCGCCCGAGAACCTGAGCCGTCAGGAGAATATCGAGGAGTTGATAAACGGTATGCACGATTTCTGTGCCGACCGTGAGGAGGAGGGCAACACGCATGTCTTGCTGACCGACTATCTTTCGGAGGTTTCCCTGCTTACTGATCAGGACAGCGAAGGAGCGGATGACGCAATGAAGGTTACGCTGATGACCATTCATTCTGCCAAAGGGTTGGAGTTCAAGAATGTTTTCGTCGTGGGATTGGAAGAAAATCTCTTTCCCAGTCCGATGGCAGGCGACTCGTATAAGCAGTTGGAAGAGGAGCGCCGCTTGTTTTATGTAGCCATAACCCGTGCCGAGGAACACTGCTTCCTGTCGTTTGCCAAAACCCGTTTCAAGTACGGCAAGATGGAATTCAGCAGTCCCAGCCGTTTCCTGAAAGATATTGATGCTCGTTACCTGAACCTGCCGCAGGAAGATGTCATATCCCGCAAGATAGACGAAGGAGCGAGCCGCTTCCGTCGGGAGGTGGCAGCCGATACCCCACGGTATACGCGCGACAGCTCACCTTCGATGTTCGACGGGGGAGAGATACCTCAGGAACCTCGCCGCTTTGTCAAGCCGGCAGCTCCGCGGGTACTGCGCAAGATACCTTCAGCTTCGGCTTCTGCCAGTGCGTCGGCTTCCTCTGTCGGCAACGGAGTTCACGCCGGACAACAGATAGAGCATGAACGTTTCGGCATAGGCGAGATCGTCAAGGTGGAGGGTACTGGCGATAATTGTAAGGCGACGGTTCGCTTCCGCAACGCGGGTGAAAAACAACTGCTGCTGAAGTTTGCACGATTTAAAATAATAGAATAAGATAAACAGCTATGTTAGATGTAACAAAAGTTCCTTCTCCCTGCTATGTCATGGAAGAGGATTTGCTCAGAAAGAACCTGAGTTTGATAAAGAGCGTGGCCGACCGTGCCGGAGTGGAGATTATTTTGGCTTTCAAGGCATTCGCCATGTGGAAGTCGTTCCCGATATTCCGTGAGTACATTCATTACACGACAGCCAGCTCTGAATACGAGGCTCGTCTGGCTTTCGAGGAGTTCGGAAGCAAGGCGCATACGTATTCTCCGGCTTACACGGAGGCCAATTTTCCGGCTTTCCTGAAGTATAGCAGTCACATCACGTTTAACTCGCTGTCGCAGTTCGAGCGCTTTTATCCGCAGGTGAAGGCTTATCCGGAACATGTATCGTGCGGTATACGTGTAAATCCTGAATACTCGGAGGTGGAAGTCGAGCTGTATAATCCTTGTGCTCCGGGTACCCGTTTCGGAGTGACTGCCGATTTGTTGCCCGACCGCCTGCCGGAAGGGATAGAAGGTTTCCACTGCCATTGTCACTGCGAATCGAGTTCGTACGAACTGGAGCGTACGCTGAAGCATATCGAAGAGAAATTTTCCCGCTGGTCCCCGCAACTGAAATGGCTGAATCTGGGCGGGGGACATCTGATGACGCGTAAGGATTACGACGTGGAGCATCTCATCGGCCTGCTGAAGGGGCTGCGTGAACGCTATCCCAATCTTCAGATTATTCTGGAGCCGGGCTCAGCTTTTACCTGGCAGACCGGTCCGCTGGTGGCATCAGTAGTCGATGTTGTAGAAAGCAAAGGTATACGTACGGCCATACTCGATGTCAGCTTTACCTGTCACATGCCCGACTGTCTGGAAATGCCCTATCAGCCCAAGGTGCGCAATGCCGAAACGCTTCCACCCGATGCGGTCAAGACTGCCGCTCCCGAAGAGCATATCTATCGTCTGGGAGGAAACAGTTGCCTGAGTGGCGACTACATGGGAAGCTGGAAATTCGACCATGAGTTGCAGGTAGGCGAACGGATTGTGTTCGAAGACATGATACATTACACAATGGTAAAGACCAATATGTTCAACGGTATTCATCATCCTTCCATCGCCTTGCTTCATTCCAACGGCGAACTGGAAATATACAGAAATTTCCGTTACGAGGATTACCGCGACAGAATGTGTTGATGTATTGTGCAGCAGATGCCGGAGTTTTCCGGATGCTGCCGTGATATTACATGGAAGTTTGTACAAAAGTTTTAGGCTTTTGTACAAAAACTTCGATTTTTTGTACAAAAAACGGAAAAAACGCCTGCACGGATTAGTTTAAGCGTGCAGGCGTTTCTTTTTCCTTCTCATACAGAAAGGAGAATAATCTGGTTATCAGCGGAAATACTTATAGGGAGCCGTGTACAGCTCATCTTGCTTTGTCGGAGCCGGAATACCTGATATTGTGCGGGGTGTATACCCGTGTGAAGGTGCATATGGAAACATTCTAATAGTTTTTCGTGAAAAAAATATCCTAATGTTTTGGAGGTTTCGGAAAAAGCATTACCTTTGCACTCGCAATCGGGAAAACCGTTTGCTCTTAATGTTACAATGCGGAAATAGCTCAGTTGGTAGAGCATAACCTTGCCAAGGTTAGGGTCGCGAGTTCGAGTCTCGTTTTCCGCTCAAAGCACAAAGGTTTGCGCAGAAAGAAGCCCAGGTGGCGGAATGGTAGACGCGCACGTTTCAGGTGCGTGTGTCGAGAGGCATGCAGGTTCGAGTCCTGTTCTGGGCACCAAGGCAAACCTTACCGGAGGAATGGCGGAATTGGTAGACGCGCCACTTTGAGGGGGTGGTGACAATTATGTCGTGTGAGTTCGAGTCTCATTTCCTTCACCGGTTAAAATTGCGGAAATAGCTCAGTTGGTAGAGCATAACCTTGCCAAGGTTAGGGTCGCGAGTTCGAGTCTCGTTTTCCGCTCGAAAGCAAATAAAGTTGCGCTGTCGAAAGACTGAAATGCCCAGGTGGCGGAATGGTAGACGCGCACGTTTCAGGTGCGTGTGTCGAGAGGCATGCAGGTTCGAGTCCTGTTCTGGGCACTATAATGCGGAAATAGCTCAGTTGGTAGAGCATAACCTTGCCAAGGTTAGGGTCGCGAGTTCGAGTCTCGTTTTCCGCTCTTTTACATATTGAAAGCTTTATGCGGAAATAGCTCAGTTGGTAGAGCATAACCTTGCCAAGGTTAGGGTCGCGAGTTCGAGTCTCGTTTTCCGCTCTCTCAGAGAAATCGACAAAAGTTGGTTTCTCTTTTTTTTATGCCATAAGTTTGTTTCTTATTGTTGAGATTATATATATTTGCGCCTGCAATATTAAAACTTAGTAGATAATGAAAACTTATGATATTTATTTCTCGGATGGTGAGTCAAGTGACAACAAGGGTTTCTTTATAAAGACAGAAGAAAAGGCTGTTCATATGGCCGAAGATATGTTGGTGAAAGGAAACAGTTATACGGAGGATTATGCCGGAGGAACTATTTCGGTAGTCGATTCGGATGGTAACACCGTATGGAGTAAGCCTATCCCTGTGAAATGATTGAATCGGAATATTAATATAAAACAAGTGAAGTTATGTTCTCAGGAATAGTAGAAGAATATGCGGAGGTAGTAAAAGTGGTGAAAGATCAGGAGAACCTGCATCTGACGTTGAAATGTTCGTTCGTTGATGAACTGAAGATTGATCAGAGTATTTCTCATAACGGGGTTTGCCTGACAGTGGTAAGTATTCAGGATGGAACTTATACGGTTACAGCCATGAAGGAAACCATCGACCGCTCGAATATCGGTCTGCTCAAGCCGGGCGATAAGGTGAACGTGGAGCGCAGTATGCTGATGAACGGTCGTCTGGATGGTCATATCGTTCAGGGGCATGTGGATCAGACCGCTACTTGTGTGGCAATAGACGATGCTGAGGGTAGCTGGTATTTTACGTTTAAGTATGCTTTCGATCCGGAAATGGCAAAACGTGGTTACTTTACGGTAGACAAAGGTTCGGTTACTGTCAACGGAGTCAGCTTGACGGTCTGCAATCCTACGGAAGACACTTTTCAGGTTGCCATCATTCCTTATACCTATGAACATACCAACTTTCATACATTGCATGTAGGAAGTGTTGTTAATCTGGAATTTGATATTATCGGCAAGTACTTGAGCCGTATGATGCAGCTTACAAAATAATTGCATATATAGAAAGGAGAAGAGCAAAAATGATTCACGTGTTTCATTTTTGCTCTTCTTTGTTATTGGGGTATTCCGTCGGATGGAGGCTGTTCTTATAGGTCTTTTAGTAATACCTGACTGTTGTTGTAGATGTATTCCTGACGCGCATGTTGCAGTATTTTCCAGGATTCTGAGTATTGCCGGCGGTCTACCTTGAAGTCTTCGGAGCCGGTGGAATCCAGTTTTTTCAGCAGGATACCTACTGTCAGCTTGTTTGTGTCCATTCCCGGCAGGTAGCGTATGTCGCCTTTCTTTTCTTCTATGGTTTCGTAAATGAGGTGTATGTCCTGCAATTCATACAAAATTCGTTTGGTCAGCCGGATTGGTATTTTATATTGCTTGCTGATTTCTTCGGCCGAATAAGGTTTCTTTTCTTCTGCAAAGTTCTTGCAGATAGCCGAGAGAATGATGGTGCAGAAGAAATCGTGATAGCGGCGGCTGATGTGTTCTGTTTCTTTTCCGAAATCGAATGATTCCAGATTCTGGCTGATGTAGCTCATCTCGGCACCGAAGAGGCAGATGGTCCACGAAATCTGAGTCCATAACAGGAACATCGGGATGGCAGCAAAGCTACCGTAGATGGCATTGTAGTTCGAAACCCATATCTGGCTGTTTACATAGAAGAACTGAAATGCCTGAAAGGCTGTTCCTGCCAGTATACCCGGAAACCATGTGTGTTTCAGCTTGACTTTGGTGTTGGGTATAAAGATATATAGTCCGATAAACATTCCCCACGTCAGTGCATAAGGGGTGAGCCTTACCAGAAACTTCAGGATAGGGGCAAGTACCAGAAAGTTATCCATGCTTTTTATGTAGGTTGTCATGAAGATGGTCAGACCACTTGAGATAACAATCAGTAACGGTAAAAGCAGGATCATGGAAAAGTAATCTGTTATTTTCCGGAAAACTGAGCGCGGCCGTTTGACTTGCCAGATTGCATTGAAGCTTCGTTCGATGTTGTCTGTCAAGATGAGTACGGTCCATAGTAACATGATTAAGCCGATGCCGATGAAGATGCCGCTTTGTGCATGCTCCAGATAAGAGTTTATCCACGAAATAATCAGTTCGCTTTGCTGGCTTGCTACTCCCTGCCGGAGCTGGATTTCCATCAGGGTGTCGAAGCCGAACCCGCGTGCTATGGCAAACAGGATGGCAAGTATGGGGATGATGGATAGCAGTGTGCTGTATGTCAGGGCAGATGCCCGGATCTGAATGCGGTCATTCAGGAACTGGTTGACAGAAAGATAAACGATTTTAATGCATGAATATAACTGACGCCGTATGGGGGATACCTCATCTTCGGTTATTCTCCAGATTCCGTCGGTGAGGAATTGCAGCCAGTTTTTTATTTTGGTATAGTTCATGGCGGTGAGGTTTCGATGAAAAAAAGCAGTCGGTCTATAAGCCGGGTTCTGTTCTTTGTGCTGAAGCGCAAAGTGTCTGTCATTTATCTACGCTCACTGTTACCAGTAAGCTCTAGCGGTCTACCCTCCGACGTGGGGCGAGCAACCCTCGTTAATGCCGGTTTACATGACCTTACAACTCCTAAGATGCACAGCCCGCATATCGCTATACGTCTGGTAGGCTCTTACCCTACCTTCTCACCCTTGCCTCTCCGGTGTGGACAGGCGGTTATTTTCTTCTGCATTACTCTACCTTTGCAGGCAGCTTTCTGTTAGGAAGTAGGATGCTCTGTGTTGCCCGGACTTTCCTCTTGTACAAATGTACCAGCGACAAACCGACCAACTGCTTTCTTGTTGCAAAGGTACGTAAATAAAATGAATTTATGACATTTTTGTCAGAAATATCTGTTTACCCTGCAAACTGTCTGGTAATGAATGTAAAATTGGCAGGCGGTAGTCGTTAACTGCGGTTAACGGATAATATTTCTTTGTTAAAAGAGAGAAAAAAGAGGCGATGCCGAGTACAATCGTATGAATTTTGTTCTACTTTAGCAAATGAAATGTTAAACAACTATTGAAATTAACAATTTAAACGATATAAACGTATGAAAAAGACAACTAAAATCGCATTAGGGGCAGTCGCAGTAATGGCTGTCAGTGCAGGAGTGGCAGGAGTTACTACTTATACTCTTATGCAATCTAAGCAGGATAAGAATACGTCTTTCTATGATGAATTTCAAACAGCGTCGAATGCTCGTTATGCTGCCTTGGATGCATCAAGCATGCAGCCGGTCGATTTGACTAAAGCGGCAGAGAGCTCTCTGAACTCTGTTGTACATATAATGTCTGTACAAAGAAGTAAGGTTAAAACCATACAGGGACAGCCCGATATTTTCGATTTCTTCTTCGGCGACGGACGTGGACGTCAGCAGCAGGTACAGACTCCGGAACAGCGTGGTTTTGGTTCGGGCGTAATTATTTCGAAAGATGGTTATATCGCAACCAACAATCATGTAATCGACGGAGCTGATGAAATATCTGTCAAGTTGCACGACGGACGCGAGATGAAGGGACGTGTTATCGGTGCCGACCCGACTACCGACCTTGCTTTGGTTAAGATTGAGGGAGATGATTTCCCTGCTATACCGGTGGGCGACTCAGATCGTCTGAAAGTGGGCGAATGGGTACTGGCTGTAGGTAATCCGTTCAATCTGGGATCTACGGTTACGGCTGGTATCGTCAGCGCCAAGGCTCGTGGACTGGGTGCCAACGGTGTAGAATCGTTTATCCAGACCGATGCGGCTATCAACCAGGGAAACAGTGGTGGTGCGCTGGTCAACGCCAAGGGTGAGCTGGTAGGTATTAATGCCATGCTGGTTTCTCCTACCGGAGCTTATTCGGGATACGGATTTGCTATTCCGACCAGCATCATGACAAAGGTGGTAACCGACTTGAAGCAGTATGGTACTGTACAGCGTGCCTTGCTGGGTGTTGCCGGACGTAATATGGGTGACGAAACTTATCCGGATGAAATCCGTAAGGAACAGAAGGAACTGGGTATCAACGAGGGTGTACAGGTTGTTGAAGTAACCGAAGGCGGTTCGGTAGACGGTATCCTGAAGGTGAACGATGTTATCATGGAACTGAATGGCAAGAAGATAAAGACTATGGCCGAATTACAAGGTTCACTTGCTAAATATCGTCCGGGTGATAAGGTTACCTTGAAAGTATGGCGTGAAAAGAAAGAAAAGAATTTCACTGTTACATTGAAGAATGCACAGGGTAATACCAAAATTGTAAAGAATGCCGATATGCAATTGTTGGGTGCTGCATTCCGTGAAGTGCCTTCCGATTTGAAGAAACAGTTGAATTTGGGCTATGGTGTACAGGTAACAGGTGTAAGTGAAGGCAGAATGGCCGATTGTGGTATCCGTAAAGGATTTATTATCCTGAAGGCAAACGGCAAGCAGTTGAAGACAGTTCAGGATCTGGAAGAGATTATGAAGTCTGCTTCTCAGTCGCCCGATCAGGTATTGTTTATGGTTGGTGTATATCCATCGGGTAAACGTGCCAACTATGCAGTCGACTTGTCGCAGAATTAAGAATAGATTAAGGTGATTGTTTTTAGGTAAAGAAAAATAAATTTAAGGAGAAGTCCGGGGAGCTGTCAAGTTTCCCGGGCTTTTTTCGTTTTGTCACCTCGACTTTGCGTTTTCACCCTTTTTGCGAATGTAAGCCTACCAATAGGTAGGTATTTTATGCTAAATTCCTTCCCATGGGCAAAAAAAGAAAGGATAATTGGAACGGTATATCTTTTTTTGCTAATTTTGCACAGATTTTGGCTGCGTGTGCCGAATGACGCGGCGGCGGCTTAAACGAAGATAATAACTAAAACATAAAGCATGATACACAAGGTATTAATCGCTAACCGTGGCGAAATTGCTGTGCGCGTGATGCGTTCTTGCCGTGAAATGGGCATTCGTACCGTGGCAGTCTTCTCGGAAGCCGACAGAACGGCACGCCACGTACTTTATGCAGATGAGGCTTGCCTGATTGGTCCGGCAGCATCTCGTGAGAGCTATCTGAACATTGATAAAATTATCATGGCGGCTAAGCGTCATGGAGTGGATGCAATTCATCCGGGATATGGTTTCCTTTCGGAGAATTCCGAATTTGCACGTCGTTGTCGTGAAGAAGGAATCATTTTTATCGGTCCCGATCCTGAAACAATGGATGCTATGGGCGATAAGATTTCTGCACGTAAACATATGATTGCTGCGGGGGTTCCGGTAGTTCCAGGTACGGAACAGCCTTTGCAGAGTGTAGAAGAGGCTAAGGAAATCTGTAATCGTATCGGTTATCCGGTTATGCTGAAGGCTTCTATGGGTGGAGGCGGTAAAGGTATGCGCCTTATTCATAATGAGTCGGAAGTTGAGGAAGCTTACAATACAGCTCGTTCGGAATCGATGTCATCGTTTGGCGACGATACGGTTTATCTGGAAAAATTCGTAGAAGAACCACATCATATCGAGTTCCAGATTCTGGGAGATAATTATGGCAATGCTGTACATTTGTTCGAACGTGAATGTTCTATTCAGCGTCGTAACCAGAAAATCGTGGAAGAAACTCCTTCTCCATTTGTTACTCCCGAACTTCGTCAGAAAATGGGTGAGGCTGCTGTGGCTGCTGCCAAAGCTGTAAATTATAAAGGAGCTGGAACAATTGAGTTCCTGGTCGACAAGCATCGTAATTTCTATTTCCTTGAAATGAATACACGTCTGCAAGTTGAACATCCTATTACTGAAGAAGTGGTAGGTGTAGACCTGGTTAAGGAACAGCTTCGCATTGCTAATAATGAACCTCTTCATTTCAAGCAGGAAGATTTGAAACAGCGTGGTCATGCCATCGAATGCCGTATCTGTGCCGAGGATTCTGAAAACAATTTCATGCCTTCGCCGGGTGTTATCCGTCAACTGATGGAACCGAATGGTATCGGTGTGCGTATCGATAGTTACGTATACGAAAGTTACGAAATTCCTATTTACTATGACCCGATGATTGGTAAGCTGATTGTATGGGCTACTACCCGTGAGTTCGCTATCGAACGTATGCGTCGTGTGCTGTATGAATACAAGATTACGGGTTTGAAGACGAATATCGGTTATTTGCGTCATATCATGAATGTTCCCGACTTTGTAGAAGGACATTACAATACTCTGTTTATCCCCAAACACCAGGATATGTTGCGTAAATGGGCAGGTCAGAAAGAAGAAGAAACTGAAAATATCGCAATGATTGCAGCATACATCGATTATTTGATGAATCTGGAAGAAAATAATTCAGGCTCTTCTGATAACCGTCCTATCAGCCGCTGGCGTGAATTTGGATTGAAAAAAGGTGTATTGCGAATTTAAAGAAGATATTTATGGAAATACATATAGGTGACAGAGTGGCTGACGTTACACTGGTCAGCAAAGAAGGCAATAAAGTACAGTTGACTATCGATGGTGTTCCTTACGATGTGGATATTGTAATGGCAGAAAACGGTAGTTGCTCTATCTTGCATGAGGGAAAGTCGTACAACGCCGAACTGATTCGTAAGGAAGGTGGAAAGAGTTATACGGTAAACGCTCACTACCAGTCATATAATATCGATATCATAGACTCACAGGCTAAATACCTCCGTATGCGTAAGAATGCTGACGAGAAACAGCAGGATAAGATTGTTTCTCCGATGCCGGGTAAGGTTGTGAAGATTCCGGTGAAGGTAGGCGACCGCTTGCAGGCTGGCGATATCGTAGTTGTAATTGAAGCTATGAAGATGCAGAGTAATTACAAGGTAAACAGCGAATGTGTTGTAAAGGACATACTTGTAAATGAAGGCGACTCTGTAAACAGTAACCAGGTTATCATGACTCTGGATGTAGTAAAAGAAGAAAATTAAACTTATGACAACAGCAGAACAATATAAGAATTTTGAGGAGCTGGATAAGCTGGCTTCTCAAGGCGGAGGAGTAGAGCGTGTAGAAAAACAACATGCTAATGGTCATATGACTGCCCGCGAACGTATCGATATGTTGCTTGATAAAGGTACGTTCAATGAAATAGATAAATTGGTTATCCATCACTGTACCGATTTTGGTATGGATAAAAAGCATATTCCGGGTGACGGTATCGTTTGCGGTTATGGTAAAATTGATGGTCGTCTGGTTTATGTATATGCTTACGACTTTACTGTATATGGTGGTACGTTGAGTGCTACCGGTGCACAGAAGATTGTAAAGGTACAGCAGTTGGCTTTGAAGAATGGTGCTCCGGTTATTGCTTTGAATGACTCGGGTGGTGCTCGTATTCAGGAAGGTGTAGGAAGTATCTCTGGATATGCTTCAATCTTCTATCAGAATACAATTGCTTCGGGTGTGATTCCGCAGATTTCGGCTATCCTCGGTCCGTGTGCAGGAGGTGCTTGCTACTCACCGGCGTTGACCGACTTCATTTTCATGGTGAAGGAAAAGAGTCACATGTTCATTACAGGTCCGGATGTTGTAAAGGCTGTTACTCACGAAGAAGTAGACAAGGAAGAATTGGGTGGTGCTTATACCCATAGCAGTAAGAGTGGTGTGACTCATTTCCTTTGCGAAACAGAAGAAGAAACTTTGATGAGCATCCGCGAATTGTTGAGTTTCTTACCTTCCAATAACATGGAAGATGCTCCTTCTATCGCTTGCACAGACGATATCCGTCGTGCAGATGAATCACTGATGACAGTTATTCCTGATGATCCGAACATGCCGTACGATATCAAGAATATCATCGAACTGGTAGTCGACAATCATTATTTCTTCGAGGTTATGCCTCATTTTGCCAAGAATATTGTCGTTGGTTTCGCTCGTCTGGGCGGACGTTCGGTAGGTATCGTTGCCAATCAGCCGGCATATCTGGCAGGTGTACTCGATATCGATGCTTCAGATAAGGCTTCTCGTTTCATCCGTTTCTGCGACTGTTTCAATATTCCAATCGTTACTTTCGAAGATGTTCCGGGATTCTTGCCAGGATGTACTCAGGAACACAACGGTATCATCCGTCACGGAGCGAAGATTGTATATGCTTATGCCGAAGCTACAGTGCCTAAGATTACAGTGATTACACGTAAGGCTTACGGAGGTGCGTACATTGTGATGAACAGTAAACCTATTGGTTCTGATGTAAACTTCTCATATCCTACAGCCGAAATTGCTGTAATGGGAGCCGATGGAGCTGTAAACATTCTGTATCGTAAGGCTACTCCGGAAGAAAAGGCTAAGGCTGTAGAAGAATACAAAGAGAAATTCTCTAATCCGTATCGTGCAGCTGAACAGGGTTATATCGATGAGATCATCCTTCCGAAGGATACTCGTTACAAACTGATTCAGGCTCTTGAAATGACTCAGAACAAGAGTGTAAGCAATCCTCCGAAGAAGCATGGTAATATGCCTTTGTAATTGGAAGGAATAATAGCATAAAAAGTTTTTAAAACCATCTCTACTGATTGTAGGGGTGGTTTTATTTTTTGTGCAAAACGAATTGTTGCTGGATAAGATAATCGGTTAAATGTGCCAAATAGCCTTGAATCGATTCTTTAAATATGATTCTTAAAATAATATTAACGAATATTTAAACACGTTTGAAAGGGGGGGGCATCGGCTGGAAGTTTCCTTTTGATGTGTCGATTTTTTTGTATATTTGGGGGGCGATTATTAAAAACTATCAGTATATGATGAAAAAATGGGTAATGATGGCAGCTTTGTTTGGCTGTCTGTTTGCTGGAATATCTACTGTAAGGGCTCAGGAAGTTACTCCCGATGAAGTAGGATATATAGTAAAAGTGGGAGATGAGGCTCCCGATTTTGAAATGACACTGACCGATGGGCAAAAGATTAAACTATCCTCTCTGCGTGGAAAGGTTGTCATGCTTCAGTTTACGGCAAGCTGGTGTGGTGTCTGTCGGAAAGAAATGCCTTTCATCGAACGGGATATCTGGCAGAAACATAAAGATAATGCTTCATTTGCACTTTATGGCGTAGACCGTGATGAACCACTGGAGAAAGTGAAAGCATTTGCCAAGCAGACGAAGGTTACTTATCCGCTCGGACTCGACCCCGGAGCAGATATATTTGCTAAATACGCTGTCCGGAATGCAGGCATTACTCGTAATGTCTTGATTGATAAGGCGGGAAAGATTGTGATGATGACACGTCTGTATAATGAAGAAGAGTTTTCGGCTCTGTGTAAAAAAATAGATGAGTTATTGAAATGACACAGATTAGGTATATATTACTCATCTTGTGTTGTCTGGTAGTACTTCCCGGATTTTCACGGAAAAAGAAGGGTTCGGGTTACGAACCGTTGTTTGGAAAGTCACAGGCTGCTTATCAGATAACATCCCATTCGTTAGAGGGTGCAACGTTTTATTTAGTCAGCGGACATGGAGGTCCCGATCCGGGATGTATCGGTAAATATCATGGAAAGGAATTGCATGAGGATGAATATGCTTATGATATTGTTCTGAGACTGGGTAGAGAATTACTGAAGCGTGGTGCCAAGGTTCATTTTATCATTCAGGATAAAAAGGATGGAATTCGTAATACGGCTGTTCTGAATAACAGTAAGCGTGAAACTTGTATGGGTAAAACCATTCCTTTGAATCAGGTGGCAAGATTACAGCAGCGTTGCGATGCTATCAACCGTTTGTATTATAAGGATAAGAGCAATTATAAGCGTGCCATATTCATTCATGTGGATAGTCGTAGTAGAGGAAAGCAGACAGATGTTTTCTTTTACCATACTCCGGGAAGTAAGTATGGAAAGCGTTTGGCAGATCAGTTACGTCGTACATTTACGGCAAAGTACGACCGTCATCAGCCCAACAGAGGTTTTGGAGGTACGGTAAGTGCACGAAATTTATTTGTACTTCGCAATTCAACGCCTTATGCCGTCTTTTTGGAATTGGCCAATATTCAAAATGCACGCGACCAGCAACGTCTGGTCATCCCCGATAACCGTCAGGCATTGGCAAACTGGATTACGGAAGCTATAGTGCACGATTATAAGAAAAAATAATAATGCTATAATAAAAAAAGAATAGCGGAAGTTCTGATAAAAGGAACTTTCGCTATTCTTTTTATACCTGTGTCTGACTTTTGTTTTAATAGATTATGTCAGGCAGACATTCGTTTTTATTGTTACCTCAGAGAAGCCGATGAGATAGTGGCTTCTCTGAGGGTACATTATAGTTTACAGGTACTGTTTTAACTTTTAATCTTCTGTATTTTCAAGTAACAATTCCATTACCTGGCAAGCAGATTTGGCAACGGAAGTACCCGGGCCGAAGATAGCCATGACTCCAGCCTTGTACAGGAAGTCGTAATCTTGTGCCGGGATGACACCTCCGGCAAATACCAGAATATCTTCACGTCCCAAACGTTTCAGTTCCGCGATAATCTGCGGAATTAACGTCTTGTGTCCGGCAGCCAGTGAAGAAACACCTACTGCATGTACGTCGTTTTCTACAGCTTCACGTGCAGCCTCTTCCGGAGTCTGGAACAACGGTCCCATATCCACATCGAAGCCGCAGTCGGCAAATCCGGTAGCCACTACCTTCGCACCACGGTCGTGTCCGTCCTGTCCCATCTTGGCAATCATTACACGCGGACGGCGACCTTCTTTCTTTGCAAATTCTTCGGTCAGTTCGCAAGCTCTTGCGAAATCTGCATCCTTTTTACTTTCTGATGAATACACGCCTGAAATAGTTCTGATTACTGCTTTATAACGTCCTATGACCTTTTCGCACGCGTCGGATATTTCTCCCAGTGTGGCACGTACGCGGGCAGCTTCTACAGCCAGTTCCAGCAAGTTGCCTTTGCCGGTACGTACACATTCGGTAATAGCTTCCAGTGCTTTATCCACCTCAGCCTGATTTCTTCCTTCGCGCAGACGGCGTAAGTTTTCTATCTGTTCCTGACGTACAGCCGTATTGTCTACTTCCAGAATATCGATCGGATCTTCCTTCTCCAGACGATACTTGTTCGTACCTACGATGGTCTGTTCGCCCGAGTCGATACGAGCCTGCGTGCGGGCAGCCGCTTCTTCGATACGCATTTTCGGAATACCGGTTTCGATAGCCTTAGCCATACCACCCAGTTTCTCGATTTCCTGAATATGTTCCCATGCCTTATGAGCCAGTTCGTTGGTCAGCGCTTCCACATAATAAGAACCGCCCCACGGGTCAACGTTCTTGCATATCTGAGTTTCTTCCTGAATGTAAATCTGTGTGTTACGTGCGATACGTGCGGAGAAGTCAGTCGGCAGGGCGATTGCTTCATCCAAAGCGTTGGTGTGCAGTGACTGAGTATGTCCCAGTGCAGCAGCCATCGCCTCGATACAAGTACGTCCTACGTTATTGAACGGATCCTGTTCCGTGAGCGACCATCCCGAAGTCTGCGAGTGTGTACGCAGTGCAAGCGATTTCGGATTCTTCGGATTGAACTGTTTTACAATCTTGGCCCACAGCATACGTGCGGCACGCATCTTGGCAATTTCCATGAAATGATTCATACCGATAGCCCAGAAGAACGACAGACGAGGAGCGAAAGCATCGATGTCGATACCCGCAGCTACTCCGGCACGCAGATATTCCAGGCCGTCGGCAAGTGTATAAGCCAGTTCGATATCGGCAGTGGCACCCGCTTCCTGCATGTGATAACCCGAGATAGAGATTGAATTAAATTTCGGCATCTTCTGAGAAGTATACTCAAAAATATCCGAAATGATCTTCATGGAGAAGGCAGGCGGATAAATATAAGTATTACGCACCATGAACTCTTTCAGAATATCGTTCTGGATGGTACCTGCCATTTCTTCCAGCTTGGCACCCTGTTCCAGTCCTGCATTGATGTAAAATGCCATGATAGGCAGTACAGCTCCGTTCATGGTCATGGAAACAGACATCTTGTTCAGTGGAATACCGTCGAACAATACCTTCATGTTTTCCAGCGAGCAGATAGAAACACCTGCCTTACCTACGTCGCCCACTACACGCGGATGATCGGGATCGTAACCACGATGAGTCGGAAGGTCGAAAGCAACCGACAGACCTTTCTGACCGGAAGCCAGATTACGACGGTAGAAAGCATTCGATTCTTCGGCAGTAGAGAAACCCGCATACTGGCGGATCGTCCACGGGCGGAACGTATACATCATCGAGTACGGACCTCTCAGATAAGGAGGAATACCCGCAGCATAGTTCAAGTGCTCCATGCCCTCCAGGTCTTCTTTCGTATAAACCGGCTTCACCTGAATCTGTTCCGGCGTTCTCCAATTGGCCTTGATGTCATTGGCCTTTTGCCATTCCATACCATTTTGAGGCTGGAATCCGGCATATATGTCGATATTTTTAAAATTCGGTTTCATAGCATTACTTAATTCCTAACTTTTCATTATATTCTTTCAAGGTTTCCAATACGTTGCAGCGTACATGGATAAAGTTCTCTATACCGGCAGCTTTCAGTTCTTCCATGCAGGCAGGAGCTCCTGCTACGATAAACATAGCTCTGCCGTTTACTGCCTTGAATGCCGGGATGGCATATTCGGCATACTCATCATCGCTCGAACAGATTACAACGATGTCGGCATGAGCTTTCATGGCTGCTTCCACACCTTCTTCTACAGTCGGGAATCCCAGATTATCTATTACTTCATATCCGGCACAAGCCAGGAAGTTGCATGAGAATTGAGCACGAGCCTGACGCATGGCAAGGTTTCCGATAGTCAGCATAAAGGCTTTCGGACGCTTGCCCGAATGTTCGGTCTGCAGGCGGAGAGCTTCAAATTCACTGGCAGCGCGGCTGGTTTCCAGTTTGGCGAAAGAAGCTTCTTCGTCGTGAGAATGTCCGCTTCCGCAGCCACATTTGTATTCCAGCGGAGCTTTATCCCCTGCCAGTTCGTTAAAGTTAGGATATTGATTGGTACCCAGTAAGATTTCCTTGCGTTTGGAAACCGCTTCGTGGCGTGCCTTATTGCTCGCATTTACAGCATTCTGTACGTTTTCTGCCAGTACAGAATGTACCATACCTCCCGCATCTTCCACTTGAAGGAACAGGTCCCATGCCTGCTTGGCGATAGAAACAGTCAGGTTCTCTATATAATAAGAACCACCTGCCGGATCGACAATGCGGTTCAGGTGCGATTCCTCTTTCAGCAGCAACTGCTGGTTGCGTGCAATACGTTCCGAAAAATCATTGGGAGTTTCGTAGGTCTTGTCGAACGGACTGACCGTAATGGAGTTTACGCCGGCGATGGCAGCACTCATGGCTTCAGTCTGCGTGCGAAGCAAGTTTACATGTGCATCAAACAATGTCAGGTTGAAGCTGGATGTTTCGGCATGAGCTAACATTTTACATGCACATTCACATTGCGGATTGTAAGCCTTTACGATATCTGCCCATAACATACGTGCCGCACGGAATTTGGCAATTTCCATAAAATAGTTGGAACTGATGCCGAAATTGAATTTGATTTTCTTCGCAGCCAGGTCGACAGGTACTCCGGCTTCAGTCAGGCGGCTTAAGTATTCATTACCCCAAGCCAGTGCATATCCCAGTTCCTGATAAATATACGCTCCGGCATTGTTCAGTTGAAGAGAATTGACAGCTATGCAGCGGAAGTGAGGATAGTCGGCCAGCGTTTCCACCAGTTCTTTAGCTTTCGATATGATCGGGCTGACATCTTTTCCGTTTTGCAACATTTTGCCTATCGGGTCAAAGTTCAGCGAACCATGCAGTTTTTCCGGATCGTAGCCTTTTTCCTTGAAATAAGCGACAAGCAATTCCGCCAGTTGGACAGTATGACGCTGGCAGGTTGTGAAATTAAGTTCTATGCAGTCGCAGCAAATATCTTTCAGTAAAGTGGCAATATATTCGGCGTTCAAATCGTTGGCTTTTATATGGAACCCCAGCGAGTCGATACCTTTGTTCAGTAAATCGAGAGCTTTTTTGTTCGCTTCTGCAGGATCTTCTACTCGAATGTCCTGCCGGATATACCAGGTATTATCATCTTTCTTATTACCTCTTATAAATGGAAATTCTCCAGGAAGTCCTTCCGTTGTTTTTAGTCCCTCCAAATCCTCTTGGCGGTAAAACGGTTTTACTTTAAATCCTTCGTTAGTTTTCCACACCAGTTTCTTTTCGTAATCGGCTCCTTTCAGGTCGACCATGATTTTATCCATCCATTCTTGCGTAGATACGGGGGGAAAATCAGAAAAGAGTTTTTCTTTACTATCTGCCATAGTGAATGAGTGTTTATGATATTATGATTTAAGTTAGTTGGCACGGAGGTTGGAACCCGTGCGAGGCAAATATACAAATTTATTGCACATCGCAGCAAAAAGTGAGTATTTTTTTAGATTCAATGTTTGACTGATTCTTTTTAATTGTCTACATTTGTGACGCTTAAAAAATAATATTATGAATTGGCTACAAGATTTGTTAACTAATCCCGACTCCATAGCACACATTGTCGCATTGTACGCATTTGTGATTGCCGCCGGAGTTTTATTGGGAAAAATCAAAGTCTTCGGCATTTCCCTGGGTGTTACCTTCGTACTCTTTGTGGGAATCCTTGCCGGACACTTAGGATTTACAGGAAATCAGTCCATTCTTTCCTTCTTGCAGGATTTCGGATTGATTCTATTTGTGTTTTGTATAGGCTTGCAGGTAGGTCCTTCCTTCTTCTCGTCTTTTAAGAAAGGAGGTATCAGGCTGAACATGCTGGCCATGGGTATCGTCGCACTGAATATTGCAGTGGCCCTGATTATCTATTACGCGTTGCAAGGGCGGGTAGACATTCCGATGATGGTAGGTATTCTTTGCGGAGCTGTGACGAACACTCCGGGACTGGGTGCCGCCAACGAGGCTTTGCAGCAACTGCATTATCAGGGACCTGAAATTGCGATGGGATATGCATGTGCTTACCCGCTGGGTGTCATGGGTATCATTCTTTCGCTGATTGTTATCCGATATATCTGTCGGGTGAACCTCGACAAGGAAGCGGACGATATTCAGAAAGAGGAAGAAGCCAATCCGCATCTGAAGCCTTACAACCTTGCTCTGAAAGTTGAAAACGCTGCATTGAGCGGAAAGAAGCTTTCACAAGTGCAGAACTTCCTGGCAAGAGATTTTGTCTGCTCCCGTATTTTGCAGGACGGACACGTACACATTCCCACTGCCGATACCGTATTGCGACTGGGAGATGAAATGAACATTGTATGTGCTGAAGACGATTCGGAGGCTATACAGGCGTTCATCGGTTCGAAGGTAGAAGACGTAGACTGGGATAACCAGAGCAAGCAAGACAAGCCGATGGTTTCCCGCCGTATTCTGGTTACACAGCCTGCGATAAACGGAAAGACACTGGGTGAGCTTCATTTCAGCAATATGTATGGAGTAAACGTAACGCGTGTCAACCGTTCCGGTATGGATTTGTTTGCTGCAAGACAGTTGATTCTTCAGGTGGGCGACCGTGTCATGGTAGTCGGTCCGCAAGATGCCATCGAACGAGTTGCCGATTTGCTGGGTAATCAGTTGAAGCGTCTGGATCATCCTAACATCGTGACAATCTTCATCGGTATCTTCTGTGGTATCTTGTTTGGTAGTCTTCCTATTGCGTTGCCGGGTATGCCTACTCCGGTGAAGCTGGGTCTTGCCGGAGGTCCGCTGATTATTTCTATTCTTATCGGACGTTTCGGACACAAGGTCAAGCTGGTAACCTATACCACCATGAGTGCCAATCTGATGCTGCGTGAGGTGGGACTGGTGTTGTTCCTTGCCAGTGTCGGTATAAAGGCAGGCGGCAATTTTGTCCAGACGGTAGTAGAAGGTGACGGACTGTTGTATGTAGGTATCGGATTCCTGATTACATTTATTCCGTTGCTGATTATCGGAATGGTAGCCCGCTGGCGACATAAGATTAACTATTTCACCTTGATGGGACTGATAGCCGGTAGTAATACTGACCCTCCTGCATTGGCTTATGCCAATCAGATTTCAGGTAACGATGCACCGGCTGTAGGATATTCTACTGTATATCCGCTTGCTATGTTCCTGAGAATCCTCACGGCTCAGTTGCTTATTCTGCTGATGGCAGGATAACGTGCCGATGATATACAAAAAACGTCCCGACGAATGAATGAAAACATGCCGATGTTTCTTTCCATTCGTCGGGACGTTTTTTTATGCTTTCGGGCAATTGGCTTTTAACGGCTTCCCAGATAGAGGAAGAACATACCGATAAGCACCAGTATCAGGTCGATAACCTTACTCTTCAAGTTCTTTTCATGGAACAGCATGGCCCCGAACAGGAACGATACGATGACACTGCCGCGGCGTACCATTGATACAATGGAAATCATGGAATCTTCCATACTCAGTGCATAAAAATAAACGAAATCGGCAGCCGAGAGGAAGACGGAAATCAGAATGATGCACCAGTCCCAGCGAAAAGGAGTCGATGTTTTCCGTTTAGGCCACCACAGAAACATCAGCACACCGCCCATCAGGAAAAGCTGGTAGATATTATACCACGCCTGAACTTGCATATTATTGAACCGTCCCATCAGGAATTTATCGTATAGTCCGCTTATGGCTCCCAGTACAGCAGCAAGCACTACAAAACATATCCAGCGGTCGTGCTTGAAGTCGATACCCTCTTTCTTTCCCGAGCGGCTCAGCATGAAGAATGAGATAATCGCCATGAGCACACCAATCCACTGATACAGGTTGAGCCGTTCGCCGAAAATCAGCATCGCACCCACGAGTGTCATGACGGGACGTGTGGCATTGATAGGACCTACAATGGTAAGTGGCAGATGCTTCATACCGAAATATCCGAATGTCCATGAAGACAAAACGATGAACGACTTCAGCAGAATAAATTTATGAACTTCCCAGCCCCCCAGCTCGGGTACATAAAAAAGAGAACCTTGCAGCGTCTGTGGTGCAAAGTGCGACAACAGAATAAACGGAAGGAAAATAAGACTTGAGAACAATGTGTTGAGAGCCAGTACCGGAAGTACGGCATTGTTACTCAGTGACTTTTTCTTGAATACATCGTAAAAGCCCAGCAGTGCCGCCGAGCAAAAGGCTAATAGTAACCACATAATTTTTTATATCGCTTTATAAATTCGGCTGCAAAGTTACTACAAAAAAGTGAAATGCGGAAAGATATAGTGATAGAATTGAGTTACAAGGGTTTTGGTTGAAGTGGCGATAATCCGTGAAGCCATT
>NZ_DBMACV010000042.1:0-30579 GCF_057861905.1 Phocaeicola sp.
TTATTGTTTGTAATTCTTTGTAATTCAGCACTATAAAGTTACAACAATTTTCGCTAATCACCAAATTTACAAACACTTACAATTCGTCGAACTCACGTTACTTATCATTCCTTCTACACTGACTGCTCCTACCCCAACCATCATCAACTCATGCAGATTTTTATTAACTTTGCAGCCTAAAAGCATGTCAATATGAAGATTAGAAACATAGATTTAGGAGAAAAGCCTGTACTATTGGCTCCAATGGAAGATGTAACCGATCCGGCTTTCCGACTATTGTGTAAGGAATTCGGAGCCGATATGGTATATACAGAATTTGTATCGAGCGATGCACTGATCCGTTCCGTTGGGAAAACGATGCTAAAACTGAACATCAGCGATGCAGAACGTCCGGTTGCAATACAGATATACGGAAAAGATACAGAAACCATGGTAGAGGCTGCACGTATCGTAGAACAGGCACAGCCAGATATTCTGGACTTAAACTTTGGCTGTCCTGTAAAACGAGTAGCAGGTAAAGGAGCCGGATCTGGCATGCTGCAAAATGTACCTAAAATGCTGGAAATTACCCGAGCTGTCGTAAATGCTGTAAAGATTCCGGTCACAGTCAAGACTCGTTTGGGATGGGATGCCGAGCATAAAATTATTGTCGACTTGGCAGAACAGCTACAGGACTGTGGAATCGAAGCACTTACCATACACGGACGTACCCGTGCGCAAATGTATACCGGAGAAGCAGACTGGACACTAATTGGAGAAGTAAAAAATAATCCTCGGATGCGTATTCCTATCATCGGAAACGGAGATGTCACTACTCCCCAACGCGCCAAAGAGTGTTTCGACAAATACGGAGTAGATGCCATCATGATAGGACGCGGAAGTTTTGGACGCCCCTGGATTTTTAAAGAAGTAAAACACTATCTGAATACTGGAGAAGAACTTCCTCCCCTCTCCTTCAAATGGAGAATGGATGTCCTGCGACGGGAGGTGCAAGACAGTGTAAACTTGCTTGATGAACGCCGGGGTATCTTGCATGTCCGCCGTCATCTGGCAGCTTCTCCTTTATTTAAAGGTATTCCCAACTTTAAAGATACACGTATTGCTCTGCTCCGTGCAGAAACACTGGCCGACCTGAACGGTATACTCGACCACATAGAAGAAACGTTTGGAGAATAAGTGTGTTTATCCCATCAGCTTAAAGACTGGTGAGATAAACCATCTTTTATACATCAGCGTAGCGAGCTGGTAAACAAAGAACGCTGATACGAAACCTACGATAGCATCTATCAGGTAGTGTGCCTGAATATATACAGTAGCACAGCAAAGAAGGATATAGAAAGGAGCCAGTACATAGGCAAGCTTCTTGTTTACACGCCATGCCATTATCATCACAATGGTAGAAATTCCGACATGTGAACTTGGAAAAGCTGCTGTGGGACGCTCCCCTACTTCCTGAGAAGCTTCTACTAACTGGTAAAAGAATCCATGTTCAAAGCCCGGACCGGGAAGAAGATAATCGTTTGTATTGAAATAATCGCCGATAGCGGGGAAAACACAAGCATTCACTTTGTCCATACCGATAGCGGGGAAATAGAACTGAGGACCTGCTACAGGCAACATTATGTAAACAAAATAATAAATAAAAAACGAAGTAACCAGTACAAAACATATTTTCTCAAACCATTCAAAACGATTGAGAAAATAATATACTACTACAACCAGCATCATCGGGTAATAAAAGAAATATCCCATATTAAAAGGCTCACTGAACCACATGGAAGGACAATGCTTGCTAAACTCGACTGCCGGCTGACAACCGAACAGTATCTGTTCGGCATGAGCAAACAAATAATCCAGATTAGGGAACAAGCGATTGAACTCAAAGGTATCGGGATACCAATAGGCAAGCAGGCTCATCTGTACAGTCATACGCACAAAAGCAGTCAGACGACACGGAAAAGCCTGATATAAGAATATCAGAACAAATGTCAAGATAACAATGCCCAAACGTTCCAGCAGCATCATACCGGGATGATCCATACGGGGAAACAGCAATAATATCAGCAAGGATGTTAAAGCATTGTAGATCAAACTGATTGTTTCTACAGCAAACAGTCCCCTTCCACTTTCTACACGCTCAAATAGTTTTATAGCCATTTTTCTTTCTTATACCATGCAATAATCTCTTTTACTCCTCTCTCCAACGGGTATTCTGCCCGATAGCCAAGTTCTTTTTCCAGTGGGGCAATGTCACATTGCCAGTTGCGCTGCTTCATTATTTTATATTTATCCAAATTCAGCGTACTCGATTTATGGAACAAGCGAGCAATGTTTTCTGCAAAGAATGATATGACTTTCAATAATGCCAGAGGACATGTAAAACGTATCAGCCAGGGATTACCCAGTTCCTTACGAATCAAGTCGGAAAAGGTACGGCTGCTGTATACTTGTCCGTCACTTACAAAATAGGCGCGCCGTATAACTTTCTTTTCAATCGCAAGATATACAGCCTGAACTAAATCTTTTACATAGACAAACGTAATGTCTTGACGACGGAATCCTGCCGCAAAATCTAAATGCTGTGCTATGGATTCTACCATCAGAAAATAATCTCGTTCACGGGGACCATAGACACCTGTCGGACGGAAGATGACATAAGGGAAGTCTTTCAAGGTATGCAGATATTCTTCCGAATGCAGTTTACTTACCCCATAAGCAGTATTCGGTCGAGGAACATCTTGTTCGCAAATAGGAGAATAATCTTTTTCACGGATCGGGCCAAATACACTCAACGAACTGATGTAAATAAACTGATCAGGAACCATATTCAGGCGCATCAGTGTTTCGATGAAATGACGAGTAGCCCAATAATTGCCGATTTCAAAATCAGCCTTATCCAAACACTTCGTCACCCCCGCACAATGAATGATATAATCCCATCCCCCATGTTCCTGCTTATGTTTCTTCAATTGTTCTTCCAAACGGTCTGAATCGGTAAAGTCTAATTCGGCAAAACGGATACGGGCATCTTGCAAATATCGTCGGCTGCTGCTTTTACGCACACCCGCCCATACCTGCATGTCACGTTCCAATCCTGCTTCTACCAGAAAACTTCCGATAAAGCCGCTTGCTCCGGTTACCAATACTTTTTTCTCCATGCAGCAAAGATAATAGTTTCTCATCTTTCTACCTTAAAATATAGAGAGTTATTGAATCTTTATTCCATTTATTTTGCTTACTTTGTAAAAGAAACATCTGCCTGATACTTATACGAGATATCGCCAAAGAAGACGGCAGTAAATAAAACATTACGATTATGGCTAAGAAAAAGAAAGAGAAAAAAGGCGGAAAACGCATGAAGAAGAAAGAACTGGCAGAATTGCTGGTCAACTATTTCCGCATCAAGCCAATGGAAAGCTTCAGCTTGAAGCAGTTGTTTACGGGATTAAACCTGACTACGCATCCATTGAAAATGCTTTGTGCCGACATCGTTCAGGAAATGGTAGAAGACAATTTTTTAATAGAAACAGAGAAAGGGCATTATAAACTGAATGACAAGGGACAGATCATGACAGGTACCTTCCAGCGCAAAAGCAATGGAAAGAACTTGTTTATTCCTGACGATGGAGGTGAACCTATTTTCGTAGCAGAACGCAACTCGGCACATGCCATGAATAATGATAAGGTAAAAATTGCACTGTGTGCCAAACGTCGCCGTCATGAGGTAGAAGGACAGGTTATCGAAATTCTGGAACATGCCAATGCTAACTTTGTAGGAACATTGAAAGTAAGTAAGAATTATGCCTTTCTGCTGACAGAAACAAATACGCTGGCAAACGATATTTTTATTCCAAAGGAAAAACTGAAAGGTGGCAAAGATGGTGACAAGGCAGTTGTCCGTATTACAGAATGGCCAGAAGAAGCTAAAAATCCATTCGGTGAAGTAATCGATATTCTGGGTAAGGCAGGAGAAAATACAACTGAAATGCATGCTATTCTTGCAGAATACGGTTTACCTTATACTTATCCTCAGTCGGTGGAAGCTGCTGCCGATAAAATCTCGGCAGAGATCACTCCTGAAGATTATGCTGAGCGTGAGGATTTCCGTGATGTCGTAACTTTCACTATCGACCCGAAAGATGCTAAGGACTTTGATGATGCACTCTCTATTCGCCAGCTTAAGCCAGGACTTTGGGAAGTAGGTGTACATATTGCTGATGTTTCACACTATGTAAAAGAAGGTAGCATTATCGACAAAGAGGCAGTAAAACGAGCAACTTCAGTCTATCTGGTAGATCGTACTATCCCTATGTTGCCCGAACGTCTTTGTAATTTCATCTGTTCGCTGCGCCCTGATGAAGAGAAACTGGCTTACTCTGTAATTTTCAATATGAATGAAAAGGCAGAAGTAAAAGACTATCGTATCCGGCATACTGTCATAAAATCGAACCGTCGCTTTACGTATGAGGAAGCTCAAAATATTATAGAAACAGGAGAGGGAGATTACAAAGAAGAAATTCTGGAGCTGAACAAACTTGCTCAAATCTTACGTGAAAAACGAATAGCAGCCGGAGCTATCAATTTCGACCGCTGCGAGGTTAAGTTTGAAATTGACGAGAAAGGCAAGCCGCTGAGCGTATACTTCAAAGTTTCTAAAGAAGCAAATAAACTGATTGAGGAGTTTATGCTGTTAGCAAACCGTACGGTTGCCGAACACATCGGAAAAGTTCCTAAGAACAAAAAGCCGAAAGTATTCCCTTATCGTATACACGATTTGCCTGACCCGGACAAACTGGATAACTTAAGCCAGTTTATTGCCCGCTTCGGTTATAAGATACGTACAGGAGGAAGTAAAGCAGAAGTATCAAAATCGATCAACCGCTTATTGAGCGATATAGAAGGCAAGAAAGAACAGAATCTGATAGAAACAGTTTCATTGCGCGCTATGCAAAAAGCAAGGTACTCTATTTATAACATCGGACACTACGGACTGGCCTTCGACTATTATACACACTTTACTTCTCCAATCCGTCGTTATCCGGACCTGATGGTACATCGCCTACTAACACGTTATCTCGCAGGAGGACGCAGTGCTCAGGCCGACAAATACGAGGAATTGTGTGAGCATAGTTCTGCTATGGAGCAGACAGCAGCAAGTGCTGAACGTGCTTCCGTCAAATACAAACAGGTAGAATTTATGAGTGAACGTATCGGAAACGTATACGATGGTGTAATATCTGGAGTAACAGAATGGGGACTGTATGTAGAAATTAATGAAAATAAATGCGAAGGTATGGTTTCCATGCGCGACTTAGGCAATGATTATTATGAATTTGATGAAAAGAATTATTGCCTTATCGGACGCCGTCATCATCGCAAGTTCAGTCTGGGTGACCCGGTAAAAATTAAAGTGGCACGTACAAATCTGGAAAAGAAACAACTGGACTTCGTTCTTGCCGACGAATAGCAGACATTTCAAAGGAACCAATCCGTTGAGTTGATATAATAAAAGAAACTGTTTCAAAATGGGAAACTGAGATAGGCTTACTTATCTATAAGTTACGACATAAAGATCTCCTACTTTAGTCTTTGTTTTCTTCAATTAAAGGACTAAAAGTAGGAGATCTTTTTATTTCTAAATTTCAATCTATCAGATTTTACTTTTGCAATTCTATTTTGAGACAACCTCTTTCATATTTTTCTTTGCAAACTACCACTTCTTTCCCAATGGTACTTATTTCTTCAGCAAGCGCTTGCTCAGGAAACGAACCGGATACCAGACCGATAAGAAACCCACCAGCAGCACGGTTACAAATACTATTATAACATCCGAAGCATGAACGCTTACCGGATAAGCATCAACTACAAAACTTCCTGAATCGCCTAATGAAATCAGACCATATTCCTGTTGAAGCCAGCATAACAGCAGTCCCAATATCACGCCCGCTAAAGCTCCAAAAAGAGAAATCATACGACCTTCGAATAAGAATATATGTACAATCTGTTTATCGCTGGCACCCAGATTACGTAAGGTTACCACATCATCACGCTTGTCGATAATAAGCATTGAGAGTGAGCCTATGACATTGAAACAGGCAATCATAAGAATAAAAGTAAGGAACAAATAAGATATCAGTTTCTCTATTTCCATGATACGAAACGTATCTGCTTGCTGCTCGTAGCGATCTTGTACTCGAAAATCATCACCAAGCAATGATTGTATACGTTTCTTGACAGCATCTATACTGGCACCATCTTTCAATTTCAGATTAACGGCGCTCACTTCGGTAGTATACTGAAACAACTTGCGTGCAAAATCCATGGAAGTAAGGATATACGACGCGTCATATTTCTCTTGATTTACGGCAAATACAAGTCCCGACGAAAATAGATTTTCTGTAACAAAACCGGTGGAAGGATTTGCCATATTTACTTTCGCGCCACGTCGCGGTGCATATATTTCCAACGGATCAAGGAAACGAATTCCCGAACCTAAAGTAGAAAGCAACTGAATGCCGGGAATAGCATAATCAACTACTTCATCGTGAAGCAACAAATCTCCCCTTCCGAAAAGAATACTATCTATAGGTGTCAACTGATCGAAATTATCTTCGACTCCCTTTATTACTGCCATGGCCTGCCTTCCCTGATACTGCACCATCACATTGTCTTCTAATGATTCTGAATAAACTTCTACTTCCGGCAATTTTTTCAGTTGAAGGACTCTGCTGTCCTGCCCATCAAAAACCTTACCATGAGTTGCCGTTATCTTCAGTTGCGGATCGAATGCCGTAAAAAAAGTTTCTACCAAATCCTGAAAGCCGTTGAATACGGAAAGTGTACATACCAATGCCAATGTAGCAAGCGCAACTCCACAAACAGAAATTGTTGAAATCACATTTATGGCATTGTGCGACTTCTTGGAAAACAAATATCTTCGGGCTATATAGAAGGGAAAATTCATGGCTTATAATTTTTCACCACAGGCCGTACCCCATCATACAAAAGTATGTTAAGTACGATCTGTGGTGAATAACAAGAATTTATTTTTTCAGCAACTCATCAATATGAGCGGCATAATCCAGTGAATCGTCAACAAAGAACTTCAGTTCCGGAATAATACGCAACTGATGACGTACTCGGTTGCCCAGTTCGAAACGAATGGATTTCATATTATCATTAATGTTTTTCACAATTTCCTGACTGCGCTCCGATGGGAAGACACTAAGATACACACGAGCATAACTCATATCAGGGCTGATACGTACCACGCTGACTGATACCAGCACACCGTGCATCGCCTTGGTCTGCAACAAGAAAATATCGCTCAACTCTTTCTGGATGAGTCGGGCAATTTTATTTTGTCTGGTTGTTTCCATATTATTATTACTTTTTACGTATAATGGTCAACCCGTCACGTAAAGGCAATATCACTTTCTCTACACGTGCATCGGATGCCACTAAATCATTAAACTTCTTAATTCCGATAGTCTGCGTATCTGTATGATGTGGTTCAGCCTCAAGTACATGACCGTCCCATAATGTATTATCGGCAATGATATAACCACCAGGATTCATCTTCTTCAGAATCATCTCATAATATTCCACATAGAAACGCTTGTTACCGTCGACGAAAGCAAGATCAAAAACTACATCCATATCTGGAACAATCTTCAATGCATCACCGATATAAAATTGAATCTTATCAGCATACGGAGAGTTCTCCAGCCATGGACGAGTAAAATCTTCCTGCTCGTCGTTTATCTCGAAAGTATGGAGCATAGCTCCCTCTTCCAGTCCTTCTGCCAGACAGAGTGCGGAATATCCGCTGTAAGTACCTATCTCAAGCACTTGTTTCGGACGAATCATCTGCACAAACATTTTCAGCATACGCCCTTGCAGGTGTCCGGAAGCCATACGGGGACGCAAGAGTTTTACATGCGTCGCCCGGTATAATGCTTTCAGATATTCTCCTTCTTCATCTATATGCTGAAGTATATACTCATCAAGAGCGTCCGTTTCCTTCATACATTATTAATTATAAGTAACGGTTGCGGTTCGGTAATACATATTCATCTTCGCTATCAAGCACATCACCCACCTGATTAATCTCAAGGAATGAAGTATGAGTACCTTTCTTACCGCCACTTAAGTAAGCTACCATGTCCTTATTAGAAAGGACTCCGTCGGCAAGCAACTTACGCAATGCAGTAAAATAGTATTCCTGACCACTTGCTTTTTCAGGCATGTAAATAGCTTCTACACCATAAGACAATGCAAGGTGACGCATGGTCTTTTCCTTATAACAGATAGCCAATACCGGATATTTACCACGGAAGGCAGCCAAGTTACGGGCAGTCAGGCCGCTGAAACAGTCAGTAATGATAGCACGAATCGGCATCAACGTAGTCGCACGTACAGCTTGTTTAGCCAAGAAAGCAGTGACATCGGTATTTTCCGGAGTCAAAGGAATCTGGATATCGTTTTCCTCCATCTTGTCCTTTTCTGCCTGAGCTGCAACCTTAGCCATTGTCTTCACAGCTTCTACCGGATATTTTCCGTATGCAGTTTCACCACTCAACATCAACGCATCCGTACGATAATAAATAGCATTAGCAATATCGGTTACTTCTGCACGAGTCGGACGTGGATTATTAATCATAGTATGCAACATCTGAGTTGCAACAATAACCGGCTTCTTTGCCAAAATACATTTTTTGATAAGCTGGCGCTGGATACCCGGAATACGTTCCTGCGGAACTTCAATACCCAAGTCACCACGAGCAACCATAACACCGTCAGCGACTTCAAGTATTTCATCAATATTATCAACACCTTCCTGGTTTTCTATCTTAGCGATGATCTTGATATCACTATTGTGCGCATCCAATATTTCACGAATATCAAGTACATCCTGCTTATTGCGTACAAATGAGTGTGCAATGAAGTCAATATCTTTTTCGATAGCATAAAGAATGTTATTACGGTCTTTTTCTGTCAAAGAAGGAAGATTGATACGTACTCCCGGGACATTTACACTCTTGCGGCTTCCCAAGGTAGCATCGTTACATACTCTACAGAACAATGTATTATCATTCTTTTCTACAACCTTCAGCTCCAGTTCACCATCGTCTATCAAAACGTCTGCACCTACCGACAAGTCATGAACAAATCCCGGATAAGTCACAGCGATACATTCACGAGTTGTTTCTTGTTCCGGATTGCCGACAATACGAACTTTATCTCCAGTCTTAAAGTCAATAGGACCTTCTGCACTGGCAGTAGTACGTACTTCCGGACCTTTTGTATCCATAAGGATAGCGATACGGTTTGAAACCTCACGCACGTTACTGATTAATTTTTCAAATCCTTCACGGCTGGCGTGAGCTGTATTCATACGTACAACATTCATACCAGCATTAAAAAGATCTCTGATAAAATCTACTTCACAACGTAAGTCCGAGATGGACGCAACGATTTTTGTTTGTTTGAGCATCATATTTTGTTCTTATTCTAAATGTATTATTTCTTTGCATGTAAAAGTGCTTCTATCCCCAGCCTATATGAATCGAGTCCAAAGCCACATATTACTCCCATACAAGCACAAGAGATCATAGACTTATGCCGGAACTCTTCCCGGGTATGCACATTCGAAATATGTACTTCAATCACAGGAGTGGTTACTGCACGAATCGCATCCTGCAGAGCTATCGACGTATGTGTATAAGCCCCTGCATTCAGCACTATTCCATCATAGGAAAATCCCACTTCATGAATTTTGTTAATCATCTCTCCCTCTATATTCGACTGGTAATAGTCTATTTGTATATCGGGATATAGCGCCTTCAGTGTCACCAAATAATCTTCAAAAGAAACGGCACCATAAATAGACGGCTCTCGTTTCCCCAACAAATTGATATTGGGACCATTGATTATTTGTATTCTCATACTTATTCAAACTAAAACTTTTAATACCTTTGTTGAGAAATTTGGGACAAAGATACGAAAAAGAAATGAAAACTTATGAGAAAAGAGACAAGATAATAATAAAGTATAAGCAATATCTGACTTTGGAGAAATCGCTTTCCAATAATACAGTACAAGCTTACCTCACCGATCTGGACAAATTATTTGCCTACCTGACCATAGAAGACATCGATTATACAAAGGTTACCTTACAAGATTTGGAAGCTTTTTCCGCTGGACTTCACGATATAGGTATTCATCCTCGCTCTCAAGCCCGCATCTTATCAGGGATACGTTCCTTCTATCATTTTCTGGTTCTCGAAGACTATATCCAACAAGATCCGGCCGAGTTGCTGGAATCCCCTCAAATAGGGAAGCACCTACCCGATGTACTCAGTGTTGAAGAAATTGATACCCTAATCGGAAATATAGACCGAAGTACACGTGAAGGACAACGCAACTGTGCAATACTGGAAACATTATATAGTTGCGGACTTCGAGTTTCCGAACTATGCAATTTGAAAATCTCAGACCTCTATTTTAATGAAGGTTTCATTAAGGTAGAAGGAAAAGGAAGCAAACAACGACTCGTTCCAATATCTCCACGAGCCATCAGAGAAATTCAAAATTACTTTATTGAAAGAGATACAGGACTGATAAAACCAGGATACGAAGACTTTGTCTTCATTAGTCGTTTTGGAAAGAACATTTCTCGCATTATGGTATTCCATATTATCAAAGAACTTGCCAGCCAAATTGGACTAAAGAAAAAAATAAGTCCACATACTTTTAGACATTCCTTCGCGACCCACTTACTGGAAGGAGGAGCAAATTTAAGAGCTATCCAATGCATGCTGGGACATGAAAGTATCGGGACAACTGAGATTTATACTCACATAGATAAGAACAGATTGCGGCAAGAAATCATTGAGCACCACCCCAGAAACGCCAAACGGCAGGCATAGGAGAAGAAAAACAGAGAATTTTAATCTTTTTTTTAATATCTCTTTAAAAAAAGGAGGTCAAAACGTCAACACCTAATAGAGTTTTTCTTATCTTTGCCCCCAAAAGAAGATAAAAACGACTAGATTATATTTTTATAACAAACCTAATATTAAAAAATCATGATTAAGAAGTTGTATTTGCCTTTAGTGGCATTGTTAGTCCTTGCTTTCACTTCATGTGGCAAGATGGGCGAATTGTCCGCTGATTACTTCACAACAAATCCTGAAGTGTTAGAGGCAGTTGGAGGTAAGGTTCCTGTTACTATTACAGGTAAATTCCCTGAAAAGTACTTCAAAAAGAACGCTATCGTTGAAGTTACTCCGGTTTTGAGATGGGATGGCGGTGAAGCTAAAGGTCAGCCAGCTACCTTCCAGGGCGAAAAAGTACAAGGTAACGACCAGACAATCTCTTACAAGACTGGTGGTACTTATACAATGAAAGCCTCTTTCGACTATGTTCCTGAAATGGCTAAATCTGAATTGTACCTTGATTTCAAAATCAAGAAAGGTAAAAAAGAATACACTATTCCTTCTGTAAAGATCGCTGATGGTGTAATCGCTACTTCAGAACTTCCTACAGTAAACTCAGCTAACGCAGCTTTGGCTCCGGATGCTTTCCAGCGTATTATCAAGCAGGCTAAAGAAGCTCAGATTATGTTCTTGATCCAGCAGGCTAACCTTCGTGCAAGCGAACTGAAGTCTGAAGGCTTGAAAGACTTCAACAAACAGGTTGTAACTGTTGCCGGTGATACTAAGAACTACAAACTGAACAATATCGAAATCTCTGCTTATGCTTCTCCTGATGGTGGTGTTAAGCTGAATACTACTTTGGCTGAAAATCGTCAGAACAATACTGAAAAGTATTTGAATAAAGAATTGAAGAAAGGTAAGATCGAAACTACAGTAGATGCTAAATACACTGCTCAGGACTGGGAAGGTTTCCAGGAATTGGTTTCTAAATCAAATATCCAGGATAAAGACCTGATCTTGCGTGTTCTTTCTATGTACAACGATCCAGAACAGCGTGAAACTGAAATCAAGAACATTTCTTCAGTTTACAAGACTTTGGCTGACGAAATTCTTCCTCAGTTGCGTCGTGCTCGCTTGACTGCAAACTATGATGTTATCGGTCGTAGCGATGAAGAAATCAACGAAGCATTTGATACAGATGCTAAGGTATTGAGCGTAGACGAATTGCTGTACGCTGCAACTCTGACAAACGATAAAGCTCGTCAGGAAGCTATCTACAAGAAAACTACAGAATTGTATCCTAACGATTTCCGTGCATACAACAATCTGGGTATGATGGCTTACGCTAACCGTGACTTTACAACTGCAGAAAACTACTTCAAACAAGCTGCTAGCAAGAATGCTAACGCTCCTGAAGTTAACACTAACCTTGGTTATATCGAAATGGTTAAGGGTAACGTTGCTAACGCTGAAACTTACTTGAGCAAGTCAACTGGTGCTAACACTGCTAACGAAGCTCTGGGTAACTTGTATATCAAACAAGGTCAGTACGACCGTGCCGTACAAGCATTCGGTGATACTAAGACTAACTCTGCTGCTTTGGCTCAGATTCTGGCTAAAGACTACAACAAAGCTAAAAATACTTTGAATGCAGTTCAGAATCCTGATGCTTACACTGACTACCTGATGGCTATCGTTGGTGCAAGAACAAACAACGCAGACTTGGTTAAGACTAGCATGGCTAAGGTTGCTCAGAAAGATGCAACTCTGGCTGCAAAAGCTCAGAATGACCGTGAATTTGCTAAATATGCAAACGAAATCAAATAATTGATTTTATCATATCTTTTGAAAAGCCGGAATACATTCCATTGTATTCCGGCTTTTTTATTACAAATAAATTATGTACTTTCGCAGAAAAGAAAACGGAAACATGAGAAAAATATTATTTCTACTCTTAGTAATAACCAGCTTGATTTCCTGCAAAAAGAAACCCGAATTTGTCTTGCAGGCAGAGCTTAAAGATTATACTTCCGACGAGATTCTGGTAGTATACGATGACCCTGTTTCCAAACTTGATACAATCGTTCCTAAAGACGGAAAATTTACTTATACATTCACGCCTGATACACTGACATTATTCCGCCTGGTATCTCCAAATAACGGCAAGACAATACCTGTTGTTGCCGATAAGACCTTGCATATGACCTTAACAGGCTCCTTTGAAAGTCCGATAATCAGCGGTGACGGTGAGAATGGAGAATATGGCAAATTCCTCGAAAGTATACAAAGCATCAAGGATGACCACACTGCTGTATCCAAAAAAGCAGAGGAGTTTATCACACTCCATCCTCAATCATTCATTTCGGCATATCTTATCAACGAATATTTCGTACAAGTTCCTCAACCAGACATTGAAAAAATCCGCAACCTGATAGACCCACTGGAAGGAAGCGTAAAGGACAGCCGTATTCTGGGCGTCGTATTGAAATCAATTCCTCCGAAAAACAAGAATGAACGAGACGAAAAATATCTTGCCTATTTTTCTTGCAAAGACAGAAATGGAAAGTACATCACCTGGAGTAGTTCAGTAGAAAACAGCTATACATTGCTGAACTTTTGGGCCAGCTGGGATAAAAAAAGTATAACAGTCCGCGACTCTCTTGCCGAAATGGTCAAGAAACTTCCGGAAGACAAATTCAGAGTCCTCAATATTTCTCTCGACTATGAAAAAGAGAAATGGCTCGATGCATGCAAAGACGACAGCAAACAATGGCTCGAAATATGCGACTATAAAGGATGGGGCAACCAAGTTGTCAAACAAAACAATATCTATAAGTTACCGACCAACATTTTAGTAGACCGTAACCGAAAAGTCATTGACAAAGATTTATATGGCACTACCCTATATACAAAAGTAAAGCAACTCACTCAAGAAGAGAAGAAATAAAAATTACACCTTCATGTTAACCAAGCTATTCGGCGCAGCCGTACAAGGTATTGACGCCACTATCGTAACCATCGAAGTAAACAGCTCACGCGGCATAAAATTCTTTTTGGTAGGACTCCCCGATTCGGCTGTTAAAGAAAGCCATGAACGTATAATGTCGGCTTTGCAAGTAAATGGCTACAAGTTTCCTACCTGCCAGATAGTGGTAAATATGGCGCCAGCTGATGTCCGAAAAGAAGGTTCATCATACGACTTACCACTTGCCATCGGGATACTGGCTGCCACCGGAACTGTTGCATCTGAAAAGCTAAACCGATACCTTATTATTGGAGAACTGGGCCTGGATGGCAACTTACAGCCAATTAAAGGAGCACTTCCGATTGCCATCTTGCCCGTCAGCAAGGGTTAGAAGGATTAATCCTTCCTAAGCAGAATGCTCGTGAGGCAGCCGTCGTAAACAATCTGAAAGTTTTTGGAGTAGAAAATATAACCGAAGTCATTGAATTTTTCAACGGCAACCGTATACTGGAACCCACAATCGTCAACACTCGCGAAGAATTCTATCGGAGCCAGACTAATTTTCCGTTCGACTTTGCCGACGTAAAAGGACAAGAAAGCGTAAAACGTGCCCTCGAAGTTGCAGCAGCCGGAGGACACAACCTTATTATGATAGGAGCACCCGGCAGTGGAAAATCGATGATGGCAAAGTGCCTTCCCAGCATACTCCCCCCATTGACACTCGCCGAAAGTCTGGAAACGACCAAAATACACTCTGTTGCCGGGAAACTGGGAAAAGAATCCTCACTGATAGCCGTACGCCCATTCCGGAGTCCACATCATACCATCTCACAAGTAGCCATGGTAGGGGGAGGCAGCACTCCCCAACCGGGAGAAATCAGTCTGGCACACAATGGCGTACTTTTCCTCGATGAGCTGCCGGAATTTAACCGAAGTGTACTTGAAGTACTTCGCCAGCCACTTGAAGACCGCCGTATAACCATTTCACGTTCCAAGTATACATTAGAATATCCTGCCAGCTTTACACTCATAGCTTCCATGAATCCTTGTCCGTGTGGTTATTATAATCATCCTACCCGCCATTGCGTTTGCAGTCCCGGACAAGTACAACGATATTTGAACAAGATATCCGGTCCATTACTCGACCGCATCGATATACAAATAGAGATTGTACCTGTACCCTTCGAAAAACTGTCCGAGCGCACTAACGGCGAACCAAGTGCAGCCATACGCGAGCGAGTTATTCGGGCAAGACAAATACAAGCCAACCGATTCGCCAACGATCCGGGAGTTCACTGCAACGCCCAAATGTCGTCACGCCTACTGCATCAGTATGCACTGCCCGATGAAAAAGGACTTGCATTGCTTCGTAACGCCATGGAACGTTTTCACCTTTCAGCACGTGCATACGACCGCATCCTGAAGGTATCGAGAACCATTGCCGATCTGGAAGACTCAGCACAGATACTCCCCCATCATCTGGCTGAAGCGATAAGCTACCGTAATCTTGACCGCGAGAACTGGGCTGGATGAACAGACACAAACGATTTTAAACTCCAATATCAAGCGATTAAATATAGCAACCAAGATGAAAAATATCAGCAGAAACGCAATAATCGGTTACCCAGCCGGAATAATCACTGGCATAACTTATGGTCTGAATCCCTTGTTCGGTGTCCCATTAATGAAAGACGGAGCAGCAATCGAATCCATTCTTTTCTTCCGTTATGCCATCGCCGTATTATCCTTAGGCGCCTTTCTTTTAATAAGCAAACAAAGTTTTAAAATTTCGTGGAAGCAAGCCGGAGTATTGCTTATCCTCGGACTACTTTATACATCAAGCAGCATATTTCTGTTCGAAGCATACAACTATATCGCTTCAGGACTTGCAACCACAATCATATTTCTTTATCCGGTACTTGTAGCTATTATCATGGTCTTCTTGCGAGTCGTTCCCTCCTGGCCAGTCTGGCTTTCTATTATCCTGACCTTTGCAGGCGTCGTCATTATGACGCAAAGTGACTCCACACAAACCATCAGCCCGACAGGTGTCATTCTTTCCCTTGGCTCAGCCTTAGTCTATGCACTGTTTATCGTCATCATCAACCGGAGTAAAGTTATCAGCTCCATATCAAACAGCCTGCTGACATTCTATGCGCTGACGGTAGGTGCTATTATCTTTTTGGGAAAAATCATCCTATCGGATATTGATATTACAGCAGGAATTGAGCACAACATGGCATGGTTGAATCTGGTTGGCCTTGCCCTCCTTCCTACCGTAGTTTCTACAGCCACGCTGGCCATAGCGACACGAAATATCGGAGCCACCAAAGCTTCTGTCCTTGGTGTCTTCGAACCCGTTACGGCCATTCTTATCGGTACGATTGTTTTTGGGGAAGCTCTTACAACAAATATCATTGTGGGTATCCTGCTCTCTATAGCCGCCATAACTTTCATGATTGCCAAAACCAAACGATAATACCTTACTCTCCTGCAAGTTATTTAAAACAAAAAAGTAACTTTTTAGCCTTTCACAGCCTTCATCTGCTCCGTCTGAAGCAGAGGAAACCCGCTATATCAAACAAGGTAATCGGCAAAAAGGCAAATAAAACTCTTTATATACGAGAAAGCTACAGTTTATAACTTCCAAAACCTCGGCACATTTTCCGAAAATTTGTACAAAAACTAAAATCTTTTGTACAAAAAATCAAAGAAGCCTCTCGACGTTATAAACCCCTCTTCTCAATCTATTTAAGATACTCGCTGGGAGGAATACCAAACTGTTGCTTGAAACATTTCGAGAAGTGCGATAATGTATTAAAGCCTGTCATATCCGCTATCTCAGAAATCGTATATTTACCCTCTTTCAACAACTCTGCCGCACGGTTCAATTTATAAGTCTTGAAAAAGACACTTGGATTTTCTCCTGTAAGTCCTTTTACCTTATAATAGAACTTGGTACGCGAAATTTTCAAAAGCTGAGTCATTCGCGTGATATCCAGCTCCGGATTAGACAATTCATTTTCCATCAGATGATACAATTCAGTCATAAACATATTATCTTGCGGCGAAAGTACGTTTTCTTCTATCTTATCCGTCTTGGTAGACTGACTCAACAGACTACGCGTCTTCTCTCGGTTATTGAGCAATGACTTGACAAGAGCCAACAAATAATGTGGTTCGAATGGTTTTGTAACATAAGCATCAGCTCCTACATTCAAACCTTCCACCTGATTTTCGATAGTCGTTTTCGCCGTAACCAGAATAACCGGAATATGGCAGAGCTGCAAACTCTCTTTTATCTCACGGCAAAGCCAGTAGCCGTCCTTTCCCGGCATAACAACATCACTTAGAATCAAATCAGGAGCATTTTCCGTAATAGTTTCCAATGCACTCTCGGCATTAAACCGACAGATTACCTGATACTCAGTATTCAGAAGCATTTCCAGATAATAAGCCACCTCGGAATCATCATCTACAACCATAATTGTTTTCTTCTCTTTTCCTCCATCAGCAACAGCTTTTACCGGAAGAGAATTCTCCTCAAGCGGAAAAGCCTCCAACTGGTTAACCTGTTCATGTGCACGTTCTGCTTCCGAATAGGCCGACTGATTAACTGGTATAGTCAGCGTAAATACAACCTTCTTCTCCTCTTTCAAGTTGGCGGCAAACAGAGTACCATGATGCAACTTGGCCAGACTGCGTGCATAATACAATCCTATACCCGTACCCCAGTTGTATACACCTCCATGTTCATCCGAAATCTGATAATAACGTTCAAATATTTTTTCCAGCTTATCTTCTGCAATCTGTCCGGTATTGATCACCTCAATCTTGACCGACTGATTTCCTTCTTCTCCCGTAACTACATCAAAATTTACATAGATTCGTCCACCTACCGGAGTATATTTTAGAGCATTCGACATCAGGTTGGTAAATATCTTATCAATTTTATCCTCGTCAATCCAAGCTATGAAACTACCTTACAGTCCACTGGAAACTAATGCTATTGACTTATTTTCAGCATTTACCCGGAATATATCCGTCAATTCTTTCAAGAGAATAATAATCTCCGTCGGGCGAACCTTCAGTTTTAACGTATCATTTTCCAGTTTATTAAAATCGAGCATCTGATTTACCAGCCTCAACATTCTGTTCACACTACGTTGTACAATACAAAGTAAATTCTTGTTATTGCCGGTTATATCGGGACTGCTATACAACAAAGATACCGGACCGGAAATCATTGTAAGAGGAGTACGAAATTCATGGGATATATTGGCAAAGAAACTCATATTCATCTTATTAATAAACTGTTCCTGTGCCTTCGCCTGCTCAGCACGCAAGACTGCCTGTTTTTCGGCACGGATACGCCACATGGCCCTTACGAAAAATCCCAATATAGCAATTCCAACTATCAGATAACAGCAATAAGCCCACCAGGTAGCCCAGGGAGCAGGGTGCATAATCACCCGGATAGCATTTTCGCCGACAATTGTGCTCTGGTCGTTCCGAGTAATCCTAACCCGGAAAGTATAACTTCCGGCAGGCAAGTTAGCATAATAAGCCTCTTTATTATTATGAGCATCAATCCAGTACTGGTCGAATCCGTCCAGTTTATAATAATAGTGCATACGTTCACTTTCACTATAATCGAGTGCCGCAAACGAGATGCTAAAGCCATTCTGGTCGTGCTTCAAATTAATATCCGGATTATACGACAAATGACGGTCTATACAAGCCCCTTTCCCGGGACGAACCAATGTATTATGTATTTTAATATCTTCAAAAAGTAATGGAATATCGTGTCTGATCTGCATATTGGTAGGCTGAAAGATAGTCAGTCCGTGAGTTCCGCCAAAGACAAGTGTTCCGTCATCCAGTTGACATGAAGCTCTATCGTAAAACTGATTTCCCCCCAGTCCGTCAGCTTCATAATAATTGACCAGCTTACCTGTCTGAGGAATGTATTTACTTAACCCATACAACGTACTTATCCACAAATTACCTTGTCTGTCTTCCTCTATACTGGAAATATCAGTACAAGCAGTTCCCAGTAACGGACTGACTTTCCCCGATTCGGGAGAATAACGCATCAACCCGTTACTTACCGTTCCAATCCATATATTCCCATAACTATCCTTATACAAATCTGTCGGAATAAAAACAGAGCGGTGTATACAGCGTTCAAAATCCTGCTCATTCATCTTGAAGCCGTACTGCTTGCCATCGGCAGAAACCAATTTTAAAGGCTGGTTAAATACTGCGGCCAGAATGTTTCCATTGCCCGCAGGCAGAAGTCCCGGAACAAAAGTATAGCCATTGAATACGGGCAGCACACGCAAATTCTTCTCTCCCTTGGAAAGCGTATATAAAAAACGGCTGGCCGATCCAATCCACACTGTCTGCTTTTCATCCTCTACAAGCGACATTGGGTAAGACACCGAATAACGTTCGTCTACTTTGAAATGTCCTTCTTTATAGCTACACCTCAACAACTCATTTGATGTAGCCGTCATCCATACCGTTCCATCTATAGAGCTGACATACACCTGATTGACATACGCAGGACTTTCTTCATCCTTACCAAAAAGTTCATTACGCTTTATCTTTTCCAATTGCTGACTACCAAACCGATAAACATATACTCCATCCATAAGAGTAGCGATCCACAGATTACGATACTTGTCGGCCGACAATGAAATAACCGATTTATCCTTAAAGTAAGAACTGAGATAGTTATTGTTATTGAACAATTTCTTGTAACGATAGTGTACCGTATATCCTTGATCTACCGAACCAATCCATAAGTTCCCCTGCGAATCACTAAACATACGGCTAATCCTAAAATTCGGCACTTCAAAAGGGAATCCATTTTCTCCCTGATGAATAACTGTTTTTGAAATACGATTATAATAAAAAATTCCCTTACCCTGCGTACAGAGCAATACCCCATTCTCATATGGATAAATGAATTCTACAGGAACATGAGATAAGATGGGGTGTGAAGCTATAGCTTCAGGCAACGCCATATATTTGCGCTGACGTATGTCGAATATAGATACTGAACAATTTCCAGCCATCCACAATTCCTCATTATCCAGCAAGTATGAAGCTTTACAAAATTCATTGCATGAAATTGAAAATGTCTTCCGATAGTCGAACAAGGAATAGCACCGTAAATCTTTAGACGTTACCACCCAGCAATTATCTTGTGCGTCCATAAAGCTATTGATAACAAATATCGACGAAGTATCAAAATCATAAATAACCGGTTCAAAACGTTCTTCCGATGAATTATACAAACAGATATTCGTCATGGTAGTAAGCAAAATATCTCCTTTGGAAGATTCCAACAAACGAATACCATTCTTATTGTTACCTAACAAACGAATATTTTTAAAGTTATCCTCATCTGTATACTGGCATACGCCATTCACTGTCGATATCCAAAGACGTTTTTCCGAATCCAAAAAAATATCTTGAATATGATTATCCGGAATATCGAGAGAATCATCTGTACAAAAATACTGATGATACTCGTTTACACTAAACTTATTTAACCCGCGAAAGGTACCAATCCAAATATGTCCTTTCCCGTCTTCACCAAAAGCTGTAATCTGCTGGTTAGATATATCATTGGTGACAAGAGGACTTTGTCTTTCAGCATCTGCATTCCATTTTTTCTCTGTCCTGCCGCAAGCCAGCCCTAAAAGAATAAGCAAAAGAAAGCTTAATATTCTCATTTCAAGTATCGTTAGTTAACAAATTTACTGATACAAATATAAGTAAAAAACAGCGTAGGAAATACCTGAAAAGCGCATTTTGAACATATAGATAAACATTTAAACAAATAAGACACAACCACTGAACGTAAAAACAAACATTAAAAATAAATAAAATAACCGTAGAAAAAAGAACGCCGTAATATTGCAATCGGAAAACCTAAAACAATAAAATTATGATAAAGCACAAACTTTCTACCTTAATTCTTATTTCAGTGTTCGGACTCTATGCCGGCAATACAAATGCATCCGGAAAGTATAATGAACCTTGTGATGAAATCACCGCATCGTCGGATATTGCCGTCACATCAACCCAATATGGGAAAGTGGCCGGTTACCTTGAAAACAATATCTTTACCTTTAAAGGTATCCCCTACGCTAAAGCAGAACGGTTCATGCCACCCGTAGCCCCCGACCAATGGGACGGCATCCGTAGTTCACGAGCTTACGGACCTACCTGTCCGCAGACAGAACGTATGGGATGGCAGTCGGATGAACAAGCATTCGCTTTCAATTGGGACGACGGTTTCCCTGGAGAAGACTGCCTACGCGTAAATATCTGGACTCAAGGATTAAAAGATGGCAAAAAACGTCCTGTCATGGTATGGCTTCACGGCGGAGGTTATGCAGCTGGTTCCGGACAGGAATTACCTTCCTACGATGGAGCAGCTTTATCGAAAAAGGGTGATGTCGTAGTAGTCACCTTAAACCACAGATTAAATGTACTTGGCTTCCTTGACTTATCAGCTTACGGAGGCAAGTATGCACAAAGTGTGAACGTCGGTTTACTGGACTTGGTAGCCACACTCCGCTGGGTACACAATAATATAGAGAACTTTGGCGGTGATCCTTCAAACGTCACCATCTTCGGTCAGTCGGGAGGAGGAGGAAAAGTTTCTACTCTGCTGGCTACTCCTTCTGCCAAGGGACTCTTCCAGAAAGCTATCGTACAAAGCGGCTCCATGCAACGTACCATGGAGAGCAAATATTCCCAGCAAATAGCAGCGACTACACTGGAAGAACTGGACATCCAGCCGGAAAATATAGACAAACTTCAGACTACTCCTTACAAGACACTGCTGGCTGCCGGCGAAAAAGCAATTGCAAAAATCCGTAAGGAAGCAGAAAAAAAAGGAATTCATTCGTTTATCTTCGGCTGGGGACCTACAGTAGATGGTAACATTCTACCCAAACAGCCGGAAGAACAGACCGAATTGTCAAAGGACATTCCGATGATGATTGGTACTACCCTGCATGAGTTCTGCATCAGTACGTATGTGCCTGCACTCAGAAATGCCACACTCGACCAGGCAAAAGAAATGCTGAAGGCTAAATACGGAGATAAGACAGACGAATATATCGAAGTCTTTAAAAAGGTATATCCGAAAGCAACCCCGAAAGACTTGATAGACACCGACGTTACCTTCCGTCCTACAGCCATTGAGCAAGGCAACTGGAAAGCAGCCCAGCATGCGGCTCCTGTCTATATGTATCAGTTTGCATGGGAATCGCCGGTAATGGATGGTATCCTGCGTTCTACTCATTGCATGGAAATAGCCTTTGTTTTCGACAACGTTGCCCGATGCGCTTCAATGACAGGTGGTGGTAAAGACGCACAAGCGCTGGCAGACAAGATGAGCAGTGCCTGGATACAATTCGCACGTACAGGAAATCCAAGCGTAGAAGGACTGCCCGTGTGGGAACCGTATACAGCCGAAAAGGGTGCAACCATGATTTTCAACAACCAGAGTGAAATCAGATATAACCATGATAAAGAGCTGATACAGTTCATTTCAGCATTTCCAATGAGAGGATTCTAATTAACTAACCCTAATTCTTAACTATATGGAAAATACAAACAAACAATGGGCCAGAGCGATTACCTTTATCGTCCTGGTTATGTGGATGGGATTGTCATCCGCATTAGCACAAAACACAATCACCGTAAAGGGACAAGTTCTGGATGCAAAGAACAAAGAACCTTTAATCGGTGTAAGTGTACTTGAAAAGGGTACGGCCAACGGTACCATCACCGATTTTGACGGAAATTATGTATTGAATGTTCCTAAAGGACATGTTCTTGTATTCTCTTATGTAGGTTATACAACTCAGGAGTTTCCTGTAAATCAGTCTTCACTGAATGTTACTTTAAAAGAAGATACACAAACGCTAAATGAAGTTGTGGTTGTAGGATATGGTGTACAGAAAAAAAGTTCAGTCACCGGTTCTATCTCGCAGGTAAAAGCAGAAGATATGGAAAACCGTTCCGTTACTACGGTACAGTCGGCACTGCAAGGTAAGACTTCCGGCGTACAGGTAATTTCTTCCTCTGCTGCTCCAGGTGAAGCACCGACCATCCGTGTACGTGGTTTTTCTTCAAATGTAGCCTCAGACCCTCTTTATGTAGTAGACGGTGTACGTCTTTCTGACATTTCCGGTATCGACCCGAATGATATTGCCTCTATAGAAGTCTTGAAGGATGCAGCCTCAGCCGCTATCTATGGTGCTGAAGCTGGTAACGGTGTTATCCTGATCACGACCAAGAAAGGTAAGACCGGACAAGGTAAAGTCGTTTACGACTTCCAGTACTCTATCCAGTCACTCGGAAAAATGCCGAAACTGATGAATGCAGAAGAATATGCTACCTACATGGTAGAAGGTGGCGTATTCGAACAGTCTAAGATTGACAAAGACTGGGATGGTGTTACAGATACAAACTGGGCCGACGTAGTATTTGGTCACGGACAGATACAGAAACACAACGTTTCATTCTCCAACGGAAATGAAAAAGGCAACTACTATCTTTCTTTGTCTTATCTTGACAACAACGGTATCGTAAGAGGTGATGCTGACTTCTACAAACGTCTGACGGGTTCTATCAATGCCGATTACCAGATAAAAGATTGGTTAAAGGTAGGAACAACCAACCAGATTGAAAAATACAACTACCGCAAACTGTCGGGCAATAATGCGTATGGTAGCTTCTTCCAGGCTGTCATGGAGCTCGACCCGCTGACTCCCAGCACATACAGTCCGGACAACCTTCCTGCTAACATGCAGGCTGCACTCGATAACGGCAAGACACTGCTGACCGATGAAAACGGAAATTACTATGCAGTTTCCAACTTCGTAGAATCGGAGAACTATCATCCGACGATTATGCGCGACAATTCTGTTCCTAAGAACAGTGGATTCAATGTAAACGGTTCTGCATACGGAGAACTGAAACCGTTCGACGGATTCGTATTCACCTCACGTTTCGGTTATCGTCTGTCGGGTACCCGTTCTTCAACAGTCAGCCTGCCTTACTATGGTAACTCAGTACAGAACAACGACTTTGTATCTATCAGCGGTACATCCAGTACTTCTATTTACTGGCAATGGGAAAACTTCGCCAACTATATCAAGACTTTCAACAAGCATACCATCAATGCCATGCTGGGTATGTCTTATCAGGAATCGACATACGATTACATCACAAGTGCCTATAATGCTAACGGAGCAGATGCCATCACCAACAGAGATCCGTCATTCTGGTATCTGAGTTACGGAGATCCGTCTGCCAGCAAATCCATTCAAGGAGAAAAGACCCGTACAGCCAAATATTCCTACTTCGGACGTGTAGGATACGACTTTGCCGGAAAGTATATGTACAGGCTTCACTCCGTGCCGATGCTGCCGACCTGTCTTATCTGCCTCTGGAAAAACGCTGGGGATACTTCCCTGCTGTATCTGCCGGATGGACCGTTTCTGAAGAAAATTTCTTTACTCCATTGAGAGATGTTGTATCAAGTTTGAAATTGCGTGCCAGCTGGGGACAGAATGGTAGTCTGGCAGCACTGGCAAGCAACCTGTACGGTTATGGAACTACCATGGTTACAGCCGGTTATTATCCGTTCGTTCCGGGAAATAACTACACAACCGGTATTCGTCCGAACAGTCTGGGTAACGATGAATTGAAATGGGAAACTTCCGAACAAATCAACGTAGGTTTGGATGCACGCTTATTCAACGACCGTCTGACACTTTCTATGGACTGGTATAGCAAGAAAACCAAAGATTTGCTGATCACAGGAACCACTCCTTCACTTATCATCGGTGGAACAACCTCACCAATCAACGCCGGTAACGTAAGCAATAAGGAATTTGAGCTCGAAATAGGCTGGAGAGATAATATCGGTAATTTCAACTATAGCATCAAAGGAAACCTGGCTACATTGAAGAACAAAGTTACTTATCTTGATCCGTCACTTACAAGAGCTGATGGAACAACATTCCACACAAACACAATTACTTATTTCGAAGAAGGTTATCCGGTTTATTACTTCCGTGGTTATCGCTGTGAAGGCATTAACCCGGAAGACGGAGAACCTATTTTTGCCGATCTGGACAACAACGGTATCATCAACGAAGATGATAAAACTTACATCGGCGATGCCATCCCAGACTTTACATATGGTATCACACTGACTGCTGCATGGAAAGGTCTCGACCTTACCGTATTCGGTTCCGGTAGCTACGGAAACGATATCTTCAGTTGTATCAACCGTCCGGACCATGCCTCAGCAAACAAACTGAGTGAAGTATTCTACAAAGACCGCTGGACACCGGAACATACCAACGCCAGCGCTCCGAGAGCCAATGCCCTGAGTCTGGATAAATATACCGTATCCGACGCAATGGTATTCAACGGATCATATTTCAAAATTAAACAAATCCAGTTGGGATATTCATTACCCAAACAATGGATAAACAAAGTATTCATCAACAACCTGCGTTTGTATGTATCACTGGAAGACTTCTTTACTTTCACCAGTTATCCGGGCTTCGATCCTGAAGCTTCTGCAAACGCTACAAGCGGTATGGGTATTGATATGGGTACCTACCCAAGCGCAAAGAAAGTTATGTTAGGCTTTAATGTTGAATTTTAATTGAATAATATTATGAAAAAGAAACTATATATAGCACTTGCTGCGGGAATGTTTTGCATGACACTGACTACGGGATGCGAAGACAGACTCAATATAGCAAAACATGGTGATGTAGGAAGTCAGGAAACATATTACCAGACAGACGATGAAGCAGAATCTGCTGCCGCAGCTCTGTATCTGTCTGTCAGATCACAACATTATAACTGGTTCTTTGTAAAGAACCTGCTGTCGGACGATATGTATACAGGTGGAGGTTCACGAGGAGATAACGGAGAAATGGAACGCCTGAACGAAATGACATTCGGTTCAGACCACGGTATGATTACCAGTCTGTATTCAGGTTTATATACCATCGTATACAATGCCAACCTGATAATTGACAAAGTAGCCCCGGATACGGAAGTCAAGCGCCAGGCCATTGCCGAAGCTAAATTCTTCCGTGCCTTCTCATACTTTGAACTGGTTACCCTATGGGGAAGCGTACCTAAAGTAGACCATCTGTTGACTACCGATGAATACAGGAAAGGAAATACGCCGGTAGAAGAATTATGGGCATTTATTGAATCAGATTTGAACGCAGCCGTAGGAGATTCCGATGGAGCCAGCGACCTGCCGTCGAAAGAGAATATAGACGATGATGTAACAACCATCAGAGTAACAAAGGAAGCTGCCATGGCATATCTGGGTAAAGCTTACTTATTCCAGGGAAAATATAGCGAAGCTGCCAATATTCTGGATAAAGTAATTGCTTCCGGCAAATATGGGTTGTATCAGGGTGACTACGGAGATCTTGCACACGTGAAAGCCAACAATTGTAGAGAATCCATTCTGGAAGCACAGATGCGCAATGACCCTGAACAAATGTGGAATCAGTTCTCTCAATTATACTGTATGTTAGGCTGGCGTTCAGCTTTGCTCGACTTCGATCAGTCGGCTTCTGCCTTTTCACAGGGTTGCTATGGCTTCGGAAATCCGACCAAATCACTCTATGATGCTTTCGTGGCCGAAGAAACAGCCGACGGTTATCGCCTGAACCAGACAATCATCACTTACAAACAGCTGGAAGCATTGGGTATTTCGTTGAGAGATGGAAACACCATGGTAGGCAACGAAGGATATTTTTCATGGAAATACCGTGCACTGAAGGAAGACTGTATGTACGATAACCCCGGACTTCAATTCTGGCAATATATCAACTTACGCTTCATGCGTTATGCAGAAGTTCTGCTGATGGCAGCCGAAGCTCATGTACAAGCAGGAAGCGGTCAGGATAAAGCCTTGGAGTATATCAATGAAATCAGACAACGCGCTCAGTTAACTCCATTGTCTAATGTCACTCTGGATGATATTAAAACAGAAAAGCGTCTGGAACTGTGCATGGAAGGTGTCCGCTACCAAGATTTGATACGCTGGGGAGATGCCGAAGAAGTTCTGAAGGAAAAAGGACATTATATTCCTTCATTGGTTATGGACAAATCGACTTCGGCAGAGCCTGTCGTAAAGAAAGACGGCTTCGTCAACCAACAAGGTTACGGCTTCAAGAAGAACAAGAGCGAACTCTTGCCTATACCAGAAAAAGAAATGACACTTAACCCGAATATGACACAAAATCCGGGATGGTAATCTGAATGTGAATTAAAATATTTATACGTATGAGAAAAATAGTTTTATATGCAAGTGCATTGCTATTCAGCCTATCTGGGTATGCACAACAAGCTTTATGGGGTGGAGGCGACATTGTCTCCCCTCAGATAAACAAAGACAATTCTGTAACTTTCCGTATTCTGGCTCCCAAAGCTTCGAAGGTAGAAATTGAAGGAGATTTCCTGCCTACGCAGAAAATAAAAACTCCTTTCGGTGAAGTTGAAGCCCCAAGCAGAGCACAGCTGAAAGAAGGTAAAAACGGAGTATGGGAATATACATCGCCGGTACTGCCCAGTGAAATGTACAACTATTCGGTCTATGTAAACGATTTCAAGACTACCGATCCCAGCAATGTCTATCAGAACCGTGATATTGCTACCATTACCAACTACTTCTTGATAGGAAATGGGCAGGCAGATCTGTACATGGTACAAGATGTACCGCATGGTACCGTATCGAAGGTATGGTATAGCAGTCCAACACTGGGAATGGAACGCCGTCTGACCGTCTATACCCCTGCCGGATATGAAAGCAGCAGTAAGAAATATCCAGTATTGTACCTGCTGCATGGAGCCGGTGGCGATGAAAACGCATGGGTAGAACAAGGACGTGCAGCCCAGATTATGGATAATCTCATCGCTCAGGGTAAAGCAGAACCGATGATTGTCGTCATGCCGAACGGAAACGGTGCACAGCAGGCAGCTCCAGGAGCGGCACCTAACAGCATGGTTAAGCCTCAGTTCATGAATCCAAAAACAATGGATGGAGAAATTGAAAAGGCCTTCCCTGATATCATGAAATTTGTTGAAAAGACCTATCGTGTAAAGAAAGATAAAAACAACCGTGCTATCTGTGGATTGTCTATGGGAGGCTTCCATTCACTCTACATCTCGGCATATTATCCGGACAAATTCGGTTATGTAGGTTTATTCTCGGCTGCAACCAGCAAACAAATAGATCCAAAGAATAATATCTCGGATGTATATCAGAATATCGACCAGAAGCTTGCTACCCAGTTCAGCAATCCACCTCGTCTGTACTGGATAGGTATCGGTAAGACAGATTTCCTTTACAAGGATAATACTGATTTCCGTAAAAAAACTGGATGAAAAAGGGTACAAATATACTTATATGGAAACCGATGGAGGACATATCTGGAGAAATTGGCGTGTATACCTGACAGAATTTGTACCTTTATTGTTCAAATAATCTAAACTAATTATGAAAAAGCAATTGATTCTTGGAATGGCTCTTTCAGCCATGATATTAAACTCATGTAGGCCCAAAGTTCCTCAACTGGGACAGGCCACGATTGATGAAGTCATCAATGCCATGACTTTGGAAGAAAAAGCTCATCTGGTAGTCGGTACAGGAATGGCTGGCTTCTCGGGCGATAGTGCTGTTATCGGCAAAACAAAGAAACTCGTTCCCGGTGCTGCCGGAACAACTTATCCCATTGAACGACTGGGTATCCCGGCTGTCGTACTGGCCGACGGTCCTGCCGGACTGCGTATCGACCCAACCCGTGAAGGAGACTCTGCCACTTATTACTGTACACACTTCCCTATCGGAACATTACTGGCATCTACATGGGATCAGGAACTGGTAGAGAATGTGGGTAAAGCCATCGGGAATGAGGTTCTGGAGTATGGAGCCGACGTATTGCTGGCACCAGCACTGAACATTCATCGTAATCCATTGTGCGGACGTAACTTTGAATACTACTCAGAGGACCCTCTGGTTTCCGGAAAAATTGCTGCGGCTTATGTGAGAGGCGTACAAAGCAACGGAGTAGGTACATCTATCAAACACTTTGCCGTAAACAATCAGGAAAGCAACCGTATGGCTGTCGATGCACATGTATCACCCAGAGCCTTACGTGAAATCTATTTGAAAGGATTCGAAATTGCCGTAAAGGAAGCCAATCCGTGGACTGTCATGTCTTCCTACAATTACCTGAATGGAATCTATACATCCGAAAATCCAGAATTGCTAACAACTCTTTTACGTGACGAATGGGGATTCAAAGGCATGGTAATGACAGACTGGTTCGGAGGTAAGGATGCCGTTGCCCAAATGAAGGCCGGAAACGATATGTTACAGCCGGGACTCGACAAGCAATATGAGGCCATTGTCAATGCCGTAAAGAAAGGAACACTGGACGAAGCCGTATTGAACCGCAACGTAGAACGTATTCTTAACATGATTCTACAAACTCCTCACTTCAAGAAATACAATTATTCCAACAAACCGGATTTGCAGGCTCATGCCAAAATTACCCGTCAGTCTGCTACCGAGGGTATGGTATTGCTGAAGAACGACAATCAGACACTTCCGCTGAGTTCAAATATTCAGAAAGTCGCATTGTTTGGCTGCACTTCTTACAATTTCATTGCTGGAGGAACTGGCTCAGGTAACGTAAACCGTGCATATACTGTTTCGCTGCTTGACGGGCTGAAAAATGCGAATTTCCAAGTTAATGAAGAGTTAAAAGATACCTATCAGAAATACATTGCCGAAGAAAATGAGCGCAACAAACCTAAAGGAGATAATCCGATGGTTAAATTCTTACCAACTCCGCTTCCAACAGAAATGGAATTGCCGGCAAGTCAGTTAAACAACTACGCAGCTCAAACCGACATAGCAATGATTACGTTAGGACGTATGTCGGGTGAATTCCTCGACAGAAAGGTTTCCGACTTTAACTTGTCTAAGGAAGAAACCAAACTTATCAGCGATGTATGTAAAGCATTCCATGCAGCAGGCAAGAAAGTAGTAGTTATCCTGAATATCGGTGGAGTTATCGAAACCAGTTCATGGAAAAACTTGCCGGATGCAATTCTCTGCGCTTGGCAGGCAGGACAGGAAGGCGGAAACAGCGTAGCAGATATCCTCAGCGGAAAAGCTTATCCGTCAGGAAAACTGACCATGACTTTCCCTGTAAAATTTGAGGATGCAGCCTCTTCAGCTAACTTCCCGACAGAAGGTGCTATGAGTAATCTGAGTAATATGACCGATCCCAAAGAAAAGAAGAGCGAAGTGAAGTTATGGGACTATACCGATTACGAAGAAGATATCTATGTAGGTTACCGTTACTTCGACAGCTTCGGAAAACAAGTTTCTTATCCATTCGGATACGGTTTGTCGTATACAACCTTCGAATATGGAACTCCGCAAGTTAAGGCAGAAAACGGAACTTATACAGTTACAGTCGATACCTGAGTTCGGGATAAGTTTAGAATAAGGCCAGTTGTTTTGAGTCCTCAATATAGTATCCTTGCAATGCATCCGGTTTGTTTTCAAAGAAACAATAA
>NZ_DBMACV010000043.1:0-27710 GCF_057861905.1 Phocaeicola sp.
AGATTCATCTGGTTGTAAGCTCTTACTCCTACGATGGAAAGATTTAGCTTGTTTCCTCCCACTGTTTCATATATGGTGGGAATATCAATGCTGAAAGCTGCCCTTTCATAGTAGATAGTCTTGTCAGATTCCAAAAGCTGATTGGCTGGCTTATGAATTGCTTCTGGGATTCTTCCTTTAATAATGTGGCTTGTTCTGATTGTAGCCTGTTCCACCTTTTCACCACTAAAGAAAGATTGTGCTGCATCCTGTATTGTTTCCACAAACTGAGCATGATTGATTGTAAGCTCATTGTCTTTAGAGAACACTGGAGTAATGCAATCATGTCTAAGATGATTCAAAGTTACTTCCTGTGTGTTGGCTTCGATAAAATGATTGACTGGCTTTACTGGCTCGTCCATGATAATGGTAGCTTCTTCTGCATATTCACCCAAATTCATTCTCTCACGATTCTGTGCCATAGATGGCATAATTACTAAATCTCTCATAATGTAATTGAATTAAATGATTATTGATTGAATGGATTAAACAAGAACGAGCCTAAAACACAAATGAATTTCTTCGTTTGTATCTTAGGCTATTCTTGTGCTTTTCCCTAAAAAGACTTTATTTGAAGTGAGGAGTTTAGTAAATTATTCCATTAGCTATGGTAATAGTGCATCGTGCCAGTTTTCTTATTAATAAGCATTCTTTTTTTAGTCAGCTATCAGAGAACGTTTTTAAAGCATTCTTTTTTTTAAAATTGCCCACGAGGGGGATAAAATAGTGGTATGCCCCCTCTTGTATATTAAATATCAAATTTCACCTAAAGCTAATTTTATAGATTTGATAGTCCGTAAACGTTTCAGTTCTTGTATTCCCAGCTTACGGTAAGCCCTGCCTAAAATAGGGTATTCATGTTCTATATCAATGGTTTGTAAGTCAAATGTCATTGGATTTGCTTTGATTTCACAATATCGTTTATGTAATTCTCTGAATTGTGGCTTTACAATTAACTCTTTGACAAACTTCTCAGGTGCGATATGCCATTTACCTTTAGTCGTTACTACTCCAGACTGAGCATAAGTTTCTCTTAATGATTTATCCGATTGATAAACCACAGTAGCAATATAGTAACTGTAAAGCTGCAACTTGGCTACCATATCATTAACGATAAATTTATTCTCTTGATAAGATAGGTAAGATTCAACCCCAACTTTCTTAATCTCATTAACCTGTTGCTTGATTGCAGGTTCTGATAGCTTGGCATTATTAAGCATATCAGCCCTTTCCTGTGCAGCTTTAACTTCCTTGTCCACTATCTGCTCCATTTCTTCAAATGTCGTATAATGGTCAGTAGCTTTAGTATTGAAGATATGGACTACCTTATTTCTAAATGGGTTGGACTTGGTTCTGATTCTTCCTACAATTTGTGGTATATCCATATCAATGCTTACCAAAGTATGTCTGTTTTGTACATTGCTTACAACAAAACAAAGTCCTGTTTCAGAGTGGAAGTCCACTCCCTCAAATGATTTTGAAGTAATAAAATTGAATCTTTTGGGAGCATCGATAGAGCTTGATATAGTATAACTCCCTAAAGTACTTCTGTTCTTAGGATTGTCGGCACAGATTATTCTATAATCATCTCCTGTTAGCTGTGTTTGTTTTAATATGGCTTTTATCTCGGTAACGCTATTGATAAAGAAATATGCTTCCCTACTCTCAATGCCGTTTACATTCAGATAGCCTTTAGTCTGATAGGTTTTGATAAACTTGGCTGCTACCATATAAGGCTTGTCCGTATGGTAAGGATAAACGGTAATTTCATCCGATTCACTCCAATTGGCAATGTATTCTGGAATACCGTTGAAAATAGAGGGTTTCAAATCCTTTGGAATAGGAGTGGCAGATAGAAAACAATAAGATTTAAACTCTTTGAAATGAGCCAGTACACCGTTGATGGCTTTATCTCTGAATGAATACTGTTTAAGGAAATTATGATATTCATCAATTAACAATTTAAATTCCTTAGGATTGATAAATTCTACTAGCTTATCTATTTTATCATAAGTACAAATGATTTTCTTTATTCCAGTAATAGATAAATAGTCTTTTAATTTCCGTTTAAGCTCATAGGTGAAATTCCCATATAAACCAAACAAATTACTAATTACTGGACTTAATCCTGCTTTACGTTCATGTTTCTTCCAGAACTTCATACTACCATCTGCATCTTTAATAGGATAGCATTTGTTCTCAATAAGTTCAGTGGTTGGAACTGCGATGATATAATTCTCACTATTAGTAAGTGCTATGGTAGTAGCACCACAACCCGTCTTGACCTTATTAAAAATGCAGTTTGCAGGAAAGTCCTCCATGATAAGGAATCCATCTTTCTCTTGAATATCTAACTTGGTTATCATATATTGTTGGCTTTTAAAAATCTGTTAGCAGTAACCATAATTATAGAACTTCAAATATGTCTAAAGTCTATAAAAGAGGTGAATTGAGATAGTTCTATAGGGCTGAAATGCCAAACTATAAAAATTGGAGTAGAGAAGCCCACCTGTCACATGGACTTCCAATTAGTTAAGCAGCCTGTTTTTCCTGCATTTCACTGATGAATAGTACCAGTTCTGCAACCAGACAGCTTTCCTTTTCATGGCATTCGCTTATTTTGTAAGCTGTAACCAGTGCTGCTGGGATTTTAGCCAATGCATACAGCACAGTTTCCATATCAAACTTATGTATGACCGTATTAATGGAATTGATGGCATATCTCTTACCTTTTTCCTGCTTGCCAAAAACCATTTCAACTGATTCAATTAGTTGTTCTGCTTCTTCTTCCGTTCTCTTTAACTCAGGAATATCCTTTACATTTAAGCCCATAGCCAACTGCATTGTTTGAGTTTGTTTTAATTTTACATCAAAAAACGACATGGCAGTATTCATAGGAATGCCGTGCTTCTTAGCAAAGTTATAGATAGAGTTGTAAGTTTGATTCTTGGATGCAATGGATGCAAAACCTAATGATTCCACATTGTTTGGTTTACGGCTATAAAGTGTAGTGTTACCAATAGCCTGTCCGTATTCCTGTAGAGAGTTAAATTTATGAATCTCAACATTCTGTAAGATTTCATCTACTTCAAATCTCCAATAAGTATCAGCGGTATCGCATGGAACATAAACATTTGGTGTGTCTTTAGGAATGATATTTCCATTTGCATCTTTCAACTCTATTTCCTCATTCCAGAATATATCAGCATTTCCTAAATGGAAAATTACGTCCAGCATTTTCTCTTTATCAATAAGAGAAATCAGGTCTGCTTTATCTTTAGGTCTTTCCATGTTATAGGTGGAATATCCCAAAATTATGTTTTCTACTGTGCCATTGATATTGGCTTTTACTGTTTTATAAGTTACTTCTTGTTTCATATCCTTATTATTTTGATTAATTTCTACTGCGTTTACGTTTTCAACCAATTTGTTATTAGTATTTTTCATCATGTTTGTCTTTATTGGGTTTTAATTTATCATCCAATCATCAAGCCTATGCGCACTTGGCTTTTTGATTACGCTGCAAAGATATGATGTTCTCATCTGGTCGATTGGTAAAGAATGTCTGCAAGTTTAGATGTATTGTTTACCACAAGAAGCCTCCCCTTTATGGGGAGGACTGTTGATTAAATGATTTACAACTCTGTCAGCTCTTGTTGCATCTCAAAAGCTACTTCTTTCAAATTGTTAACAATGCCGTTCCAATCATCTTCAATGTTGAAAATAAAATCCTCTACTACATCCTCTAATGAGCTGTCCGAATCCCCATAATCTTCTTTCAACTTTTTAATGACCTCTTTTGTTACTTCTTTGTCATTGCTGACATTCTGAACGTATGAATTAATGATGAACAGGGCTTCAAGGCTTTTTTCAATCTCTTTTTGAAATTCTGTTTTTTGCATGATTTTTCTACTTTCAGGGATTAGTCTGTGGCGACATGCCTATCAGCTTTCTGAAAGCGCTGCAAAAGTAGAGCATTTGAATAGGGCAAATTGGTAAAAAAGGGAACAAAGAAAAAGGCAATTCTTTACCACTGCAAGAACCGCCTTTTAAGTAGGAAAAGTATTATTTACCAAAGTTTTGTTCCACCTATATTATAAGGTGATGATTTGAACGTTTTGTAATCTAATAGAGCTTCTACCGTATCATATTTTTTGAGGAATGAATTCAATCTGCTTCTTATATTGTTGGCATCAGTCGTAACATCATCAGTATCTATCAATTCGATTGCTCTCAAATATGATTCAATTAAATTGGCTTGTGGTCTTGTTGGGACTTTTTCTTTTGTGGATTTTAAATGTGTGTTTTGTAGCAATTGATATGTTCCCCATATATAGAGTGATTGAGTGGGGTCAATCATTTTATTGCCTACTTTTTTATTTCCGTAGATAATATCCAATTCCTTTTGAGCTTCCTCCAGATTACTTACTCCTAAATATTGATGCAGGTATTTATTCAGAAAGTTTTCAAACCAACTATCTTTGTTATTGATAAGTATTGGGGAATTACCACCTGCTGCGATTTTAATATCAGTAATAAAGTCTTTTCCATTTTTCTGCTTGGGCTGATTGAGCGCAATGTAGAGTTTTAACATATCTGGTCTGACTTCATGGATATATTGTTGATATTGCATATCGTCATATTCTCCCTCTGATATTTGGACTTCTTTTATTCTGTTTCTGTATAGAAGTGCAGCCATGAATATCAATGCACATGAAACCAAATTTTCATTATGAAGTTCCGTAACATACGATTCCATGATTGCTGTTGGATTAAAATTTTCAAGAACAGTTACTACTATATTCTCATTGGTGGCTAATGCAAATTTTATAGCATCCACTCCCCAACCATTTTCAGATTTACACTGGTTGGCAAGTTCTTTTTCTTCTGGTGTTAAATTGAATGCTTTCTTGGTATAGACTTGGGTCAGTTCATTGGATATGTCGTCATAAGTGAACCCAAAACATCTATTTAGTTCTGGATATAGTTTCTTTATCGTTGGAATGTCAAATGTAACTTCAAGCATGGTTTCATAAATTATATTTGGAACAAAATTAAAAAAGAAAATCCCACTCACAAATACCGTAAGTGGGATAATCCTTTTATAATAGATTCTTCATTGCATCGTCCACCTGTTTATTTTCAAAACAATCCAAATAGATTTGAGTTACCTTTTCAGAACTATGTCCCAAAGACTCACTGATAATAGCTGTAGAAACTCCTGCACGCTTTAGGACGGTTGCATAAGAATGTCTGGCAACATAAGTAGTTATTTTCAATTCTATGCCTAAAGACTTACCAATCTCATTCAAATGATGATTTATATTAGCAAGCACATCATAAATGCGGTCTTTTTTCTGGGTTGGAGTACGGTTCTTGTTATCAAGTATAGGAAACAAAAATCTTCGTTTGGAATCACAATATTTATCTATTATTTCTTTTGCCTGTTCTAACAATGGTAGAATAATTTTCTTTTTCGTTTTCTGACGCACATATATTAACCTATCGTTATCAATATTATCATTAGTCAGCAAAGACATATCTGTGAAATTTATTCCTCCCATCAAATAAGAAAAAGCAAACATATCAACAGCCAATTTCTTATAAAAACAGGACGAACCAGTATTATAAGACATTATTTGCTTTACTTGTTCTTTCGTAATAGCACGTTTAGCCGTTATTGTGTGTAGTCGTGAAACTTTATATTTTCTGAAAGGATAATTATCTGGTTTTACCAATCCTTCTGTTACAGCCAAATTATAAACAACACGTAATGTTCTTAAACGTATGCCTATCGTATTCTCTGCAAGTTTCTGACCACGTAACCAAAACTCATAGTTTTTCAACCAATTCACATCAATTTCTTGAAAATAAATGTCTAAATGACCATTGAATTTCACCAGAGAAGAATAAACTTGACGAACAGAAAGAGCATACCCTATCCTATTTTCTTTTTTCAATTGTTCAATATATTCAATGAACAAACCATTAACTGTTTTCGCTTTTACAGATAAATCAACTGTTTCAAGTAATGTAGTTAACGTATAATCCTTATTTCTGGAAGAAAAATCAAGAATTTGCTCTGAATATTTTTGTTCCTTTTCCTTTATCAAGGTATTTATCTGCTCCTTATTAGGACAATTCCTTTTAGGTCTATTCTTCTCAAAGTCCCAATATTGAGGTTTTACGGAAACACCAAGGCTAACATATTTCTTTTTTCCATCTTTACACACGCGAATCATCAAAGGGTGCTCGCCATTACTTAATGTTTTTGACTTGTAACACAACACATTAACTGTAGCATTCATAATAAATTCTGGTTTAACTCTTGGTTTAACTTTGGGGTTAACTTTGAGCTCCAGAAACACATAAACAGAATATAATCAGGATAAAAGTACAGTGCCGTACACATAAAGAAAAAGCTCCATAAATCATTGATTCACAGAGCTTTAAGCAAGTACTCGAAGCGGGACTTGAACCCGCACAGCCGCAATGGCCAAGGGATTTTAAGTCCCTCGTGTCTACCGATTCCACCATTCGAGCAGCCTTTCAAAAAAAGAGCGGAAAACGAGACTCGAACTCGCGACCCTAACCTTGGCAAGGTTATGCTCTACCAACTGAGCTATTTCCGCGTTTACGGGTGCAAATGTAGGGAGTTTTATAATAAGCTCCAAACATTTCTCCCGTTTTCTTATCAAAAAAACTTTTTTAACGACCTAAAAGTTGCTTTTCTGCCTGCTCAACAGCTGCAAAATTAAAGTCTTTCAAAACTTTTTCCATCAACTCGGTAATTTTATCATTACACAAATTGCCAATGCTTCCGGCGTGAGTATGATGTACTTCTTTGCTATGTGTAAAGTTGCCGGCTTCAATATCCAGCCCTACTTTCTTATAAGCATCGCGGAAAGGCATACCCTCTGCTGCCAGACGATTCACTTCCTCTACACTAAACATATAGATGTATTTATCATCATCCAATATATGTTCGTTTACCTTAATTTTATCCATGATATAAGCAGACATGCGCAAGCAGTCCTTCAACTCATCGAATGCAGGCAGAAATACTTCTTTAATAATTTGCAAATCGCGGAAATATCCTGACGGCAAATTGTTCATTATCATCATAATCTGCTGAGGAAGTGATTGTAATTTATTGCATTTTGCACGAGTCAATTCGAATACATCAGGATTTTTCTTATGCGGCATGATACTGGAGCCCGTAGTACATTCGTCCGGAAGCTTCACAAAACCAAAGTTCTGACAACTGAACATACAAGCATCGAAAGCCATCTTAGAAACAGTCCCCGCAACAGAAGCCAAAGCAAAAGCTACATTACGCTCCATCTTTCCACGCCCCATCTGAGCATAAACCACATTATAGTTCATTGAGTCAAATCCCAACAAACGAGTTGTCATTTCACGATCGAGGGGAAATGAAGAACCATAGCCAGCGGCTGAGCCCAGAGGATTGCGATTACACATCTTATATGCAGCCTGAAGGAACATCATATCATCAACCAGACTCTCGGCATATGCCCCAAACCACAAACCAAATGAGGAAGGCATAGCTATCTGCAAATGAGTATACCCAGGCATCAAGACATCCTTATATTTATTACTTTGGGAAATCAGCACATGAAACAAGTCTGCTACAGCTTCAACTATCTGCTTAAGCTGCTCACGAGTGAAAAGTTTCAAATCAACCAGCACCTGATCATTTCGAGAACGTCCGCTATGTATTTTTTTACCGATATCTCCCAGTTTACGCGTCAACATCAGCTCTACCTGAGAATGCACATCTTCTATACCATCCTCAATAATAAACTCTCCGCGTTCGGCAGATGCATAAATATTTTTCAATTCATTCAGCAAGACTTGTAATTCATCAGCAGTCAACAGCCCGATACTCTCCAGCATCGTGATATGAGCCATCGAACCCAATACATCGTGTTTTGCCAGATAAAGATCCAGTTCACGATCTCTCCCAACGGTAAAGCGGTCTATTTCCTCGTTTACCTGAACACTCTTTTCCCAAAGTTTCTGAGCCATAGTTTTTATTGATTAATATTAATACGGTATCATAGCCAGCATATCAGCCAGTTTCTCAACTCCTTCCTGAAGCGGTTTCGAAATCATCGCCTTCATAAACATGTTTACTTCGGCACGAATAGTAACTTTCATCTTAGCCTCTTCTTCTGTAACCGGAAGTATCTGTATCCACAAATTCAAAGGAACAGGAGTCTTATCTCCCTCGAATTTGACACACTTCATCGGTTCACGCTCGATGATACGCAAAGTCAGGCTGATTCCTTGTACCTTCACGGTCAAAGAATCTCGATCGAAAGACAAATCTTCCACCTTTCCTTGCAATTTTTCCTTCATCATGTCCAGACGTTCACGTACTGATTCCAAGTTACTCAGGTCGGACAACTTAGTATATACTCGTTCCTGGCTATAAGGAACATGCTTTACAGTGCTTTCAAATTGTACCATAAGCTGTTTTTACATAAAAAAGAACACGGATTGCATGGATAACACGATTTGCTGAGAAACCGTGCACTCCGTGTAATCCGTGCTCCAATATATTTAACGTTGAATTATTTTCCTGTCCAATGTGCAGGGTCTTTTCTCCAAGCCTGAAGAACCGGAATATCCTGTTCGTCGATATAATCAGTTTTCAAAGCTGCATCCAAAACAGCATTGTAATTGGTCAGTGTTACCAATTCTACCTTTGCTTCTTTGAAAGCTTCTACTGAAACATCGAATCCATAAGTGAAAGAAGCAACCATACCGATAACTTCGCATCCATTACGACGGATAGCATCAACTGCCTTCAAACTACTTCCACCTGTAGAAATCAAATCTTCTACAACAACCACTTTCATACCTGGACGAAGCTCACCTTCAATCAGATTTTCCAATCCATGATCTTTAGGGCTTGAACGTACATATACAAACGGAAGGTTCAACTCTTCTGCCACCAAAGCACCCTGAGCAATTGCTCCTGTTGCAACACCGGCAATAGCATCTACCTCACCAAACTTTTCAAGAATTACGCGACACAATTCCAACTTTACAAAATTACGCAAAGTAGGATAAGACAATGTCTTACGGTTGTCACAATAAATAGGCGATTTCCAACCTGAAGCCCAAGTAAACGGGTTAGCTGGCTGAATCTTTACGGCTTTTACTTTTAATAATTTCTCTGCAAATAATCTTTCCAAAGCTTTCATAACCTTAATATATCTGATAAACGTTGGTGCAAAATTATGTAAATCCTACGTGAATATGAAATATATGTGTACATTTTTTAGTTAAAGAAAGCATATTATTTATCTTGCCCATGCCAAAGTTAGCACACTTATTCTTATATTTTTCAGTTCAAATAAAGCATCAGCACAAGCTATCAACGTAGCACCTGTCGTCAGCACATCATCTACTAATAAAACATGCTTTCCCTCTAAACAAGATGCTGTTACAGTTGCCTGAAACAAACCTTCTACATTCTTCCAACGCGCATATCCGCTTTTATGGGTTTGTGTAGCATTATTACGTAAACGGATTATTGCATCCGTAACAAGAGGTATACCTGTAACCTTTGATATTCCACTGGCAAGAAGCTCACTCTGATTATATCCACGCTGACGTAAACGAGCACGATACAATGGAACAGGCAGCAAACAATCCACTCCTTCAAAAAAGCCGGAAGCAAGCAGCTCACCTGCCATCAACTCTCCCATCTTGCAACAAAGAGTTTTACGTCCATGATACTTCATAGCATACAGAATCAAAGCTACATCTCCTCCTTTGGCGTAATAAAAGAGTGAAGAGGCACGAACAATAGGAAAGCGTCCCCAAAAACATTTTTCCATTTCATTACCGGGGGTATTACCTAAATTAGTATAAGGCAATGACGAAAAGCAGGATATGCAAAGTCCTTCTTCTCCCACTAACAGTTTTCTTCCACACGACAAGCACAAACGTGGAAAGAAAAAATCTCGTATGTCAGTCCATAAACTCATCGGGATCTATCTGCTTTACGTAACGTAACACTTCACCCATCGTAAATCCTCTACCGACTGCAAAACGAATCAGCTTGGTATTACGCTCATATTCATTTTTCCCCGAGACCGACTTACTTTTCTGACGCAACAAATCGCGTAGGCCTTTTGCATATTCTTCCTCATCAATTTCAGCCACTCCAGCTTCAATCTCTTCTGAAGACAAGTGTTTCATACGTAATGCCTGAACAATTTTTACTCTTCCCCAGCGCGCGAAACGGTATTTGTCGCGCACGAAAGCTCGACAAAAACGAACTGAATCTACATAGCGTTCTTTTTGTAAATGCTCCAATATGCGCTCCGACATTTCTCCATCAGCTCCCCATTGAATAAGCTTAGCCATTACTTCAGCAGGACAATGTTCTGTAGTAGAACAATATGCTTCAGCCTTATATTTCAACTCGTCTTCTGTATATTCTTTCATGGTCTGGATGCTTTTATCATACGATCATTACCATACTGGTCCTTCCGCAATTCGACAGATTTATATCCCATCTGCTGCAATAGCTCAACTGTTTCTCTACCATAAGCTCGGTTTATTTCGTAATATAATACACCTTTCGAAGATAAAATATTGCATCCCACTTCCGCTATTCTTCTATAAAACAGCAAAGGATCGTTATCTGGAACAAACAATGCCAGCTCAGGTTCCCAGTCCAAGACGTTACGTTCCATATCGCTCCGTTCTTTTTCTGTAATATAAGGTGGATTACTAACCAAAATGTCAGTATAAATTTCAGGAAGCGTAGTGCTGAGTATATCAACTTGAGCCAAGGTTATTTCAGCTCCATTCAAACGTTTATTCCGCTCTGCTATCGCCAAGGCTTCAGACGACACATCCCATGATGTCACTCTACTATTAGTCAAACGTTTAGCCAGTGCAACAGGAATACATCCACTGCCTGTTCCTACATCAAGTATCCGAACTTCTGATTCATCCGCATAATCTGACACAATCCAGTCTACCAGCTCCTCCGTTTCCGGGCGAGGTATCAATACGCCAGGAGCAACCTCAAAAGATAAGCCACAAAAAGTAGTTTTACCTAATATATATTGTAATGGTTCATACCTTTTAAGGCGAGAGAGAATATCTTCCAGTTTGGCACACTCTTTCGTAGAAAAATTCATATCTTTGCCCGCATAGAGGTCTATTGTGGAAAGACAGAACACATCTGTCAATATCCACTTTGCCAATGCCGATGCTTCCGAATCGGAATATATGCCTGCGAGCGATTGCTTGATATAAGTATATGTAGGATGCATAGGTACAAATGTAAGAATAAAAAAGAAACGGACTATGACAAAAGACGAAAAATATATCCGGCGTTGCATTCAACTGGCACGCAACGGAATGTGTAATGCTGCCCCTAATCCCATGGTAGGAGCTGTAATTGTTCATAACGACCGCATTATCGGCGAAGGTTATCATGCACGCTGTGGAGAAGGGCATGCCGAAGTCAATGCCATTCGTTCGGTAAAAGACGAAAGTCTGCTCCGGGAATCAACCATTTATGTCAGTCTCGAACCGTGTTCTCACTATGGGAAGACACCACCCTGCGCCGATTTAATTATAAGAAAAGGAATTCCTCGTGTAGTAGTGGGATGCGTCGATCCCTTTTCGCTTGTTTCAGGCAGAGGCATCCAAAAGTTAAAAGATGCAGGAATCGACGTAAAAGTAGGGATATTGGAAGATGAATGCCGTAAGTTGATCAAGCGCTTCATAACATTCAACACTCAACAACGTCCATACATTACCTTAAAATGGGCCGAGTCGGCAGATGGTTTCATTGATATAAACCGAAAAGAAGGCCAGCCTGTTGTCCTGTCTACCCCCATCACATCGATGTATGTACACAAACAGCGGGCAGAACATCATGCAATTCTGGTAGGCCGAAAAACTGCATTATTGGATAACCCTTCACTAACAACACGCAACTGGTATGGGAAAAATCCGGTTCGTCTGGTAATAGACAAGGAGCTTACTCTTCCTGCATCACTGAAACTCTTCGACGGAAGTACACCGACATGGGTATTTACAGCCCTCGACAAAGCCTCTACACCACAAGTTACTTATTTTAAACTGGACTTTAGCCAGAGTATCCTTCCGCAAATACTACAAAAGCTTTACGAAAACAAGTTGCAAGCATTACTTGTAGAAGGAGGCAGCCAACTGTTACAATCTTTCATAGACGAAGAACTTTGGGATGAAATTTACGTAGAACACGCTGTCAAAATCCTCGGAGATGGCATAAAAAGCCCTGTCATACCCAACGGATATAAGAAAGACTTTCTGTTACGTGATGGTGTTACAGTAACTCATTATGAGAGATAAGCAAAAAAATATGCCAGTTCGTAGATAAAAAAGTTACGCTTATCCATAATTTTATATAAAACTTGACATAAAAGTTCCTATTCGAAAAAAAACTTTCTACTTTTGCAACTTGTAATCAAAGACCATTTTATAAATGAAAATAAAGTTTTTACCTATACTACTGGTTAGTTTATTGACAGCAATGTCGACTATGACTTCTTGTCTTGACAGTGATATTGAGCAAGTTACTTATAGTTCGGAAACCAGTATTACATCATTTTCACTCGGAACGTTACACGTTAAACGAGTAGGAAAAGATTCTAAAGGAGAAGATTCTACGTATACCGATACTATTTCCATGGCGAATTATCCGTTTACTATCGATCAGACAATGAGAACGATAGAGAATAAAGACTCTCTCCCGGTAGGAACAGATATATCAAGGGTAATAACGAATCTCACTGCTGACACAAACTATATTTTATACGGTAAGATTGATTCGGAAGGAGCAGAGCCGCACGATACACTTTGGACTTCAACTGATTCTATCAACTTCGCAGTTGCTCCTGCTGAAGGATTGGCTTTCACAGTTTGGGCTTACAGCGGAGTTAAAGGAAGAGCCTATCATGTAAAAATCAACGTACACAAACAGGAGCCAGACTCATTACAATGGAGCAAAGAGCCAATGGGCAGTGAGTTTACTTCAGGCTCATTAATTAAACAAAAAGCCATTTATACAAATAATAAGATATATGTATTCGGAAAAACATCAGCAGGAAAAGCTGTTGCCGAATATACCACTGTATCAAGCGGCAACCCGGGAAGTACATGGACTGCCATCGAATTACCGCAGCAAACTGATACTTATTCGGCTACATTATGCCAGGGAAATATTTACTTCCTTGCTAATCAGGCATTGTATAAACTGACAGAAAGTGGATATGGATCTCACAACACAACGGTAGGCCTCGACCAACTTTTAGCAAGTATAGACAATTCACTTTATGCCCGTACTGCCAACAATGAATCATTCATATACGATGTACAAAACAATACAGGAGCTGCAGAGAATTTCAATCTTACCGATTTTCCCGACAAAGGACAAAAAATCCTCTCTGCCAACCTGCCTGTATCTTATAATAGCAGCTTAACCCGTGCTGTCCTTATGGGATATAATCCAGACAAAGCAGACGGTTCCGGCTTCGTTTCCACACGAATGACAAACGATAGGATGTGGAGTACATACAACTACGAACAAGCAGACACATTCAGATGTCCGAATATCGTAGATCCATCTATCATTTATTATAACAAGAATTTATATGTATTCGGTGGTGAAATCACAAGTAAAGATTATACCGATTATAAATCACCATTTAGCGCATTATTCTATTCTACAGATAACGGACTGACATGGGAGCCTGTAAAGGAAGATATGACATTTGCTACAGAAGGTACATCGTTCGTCGACTTGTATAATAGAGGAAAAAGCAAAGGTGAAGGAAGCTACTCATGTGTAGTAGACCAGAACAACTTTATCTGGATCATCTGGAACGATGGCTATATGAGCAGAGGTCGTGTAAATCATTTTGGCTTCCTTCCTAAATGGGAATAAATCTAAATTCAAAAGCTATGCTATATAAAGACCAAGTGGACAAGACACGAATACCCGCCCACATTGCTATCATCATGGATGGCAACGGACGATGGGCTAAGCAACGGGGACAAGCCCGCTCGTTTGGCCATCAAGCGGGTGCGGAAACAGTTCATGTCATTGCAGAAGAAGCGGCACGCTTAGGAGTAAAATATTTAACTCTCTATACCTTTTCTACCGAAAACTGGAACCGCCCTGCAGATGAAGTTGCAGCTTTGATGAGCCTCCTGATGGATTCCATCGAGGAAGAAACATTTATGAAAAACAATATCAGTTTCCGAATCATCGGAGAAACTGAAAAACTACCTGCCGACGTATTAAAGCGGCTGAATCAATGCATAGAACGTACTTCAAAAAATACAGGCATGTGTCTGGTTCTGGCTTTGAGTTATTCTTCCAAATGGGAAATAACCCAGGCTGTCAAGCAAATTGCCGGCAAAGTTGCCAATGGTGAACTGGAAATAGACACTATAACCGACCACACCATCGACCAGTATCTGGCGACTAATTTCATGCCCGATCCGGATTTACTGATACGAACGGGAGGCGAAATACGCTTGAGCAATTACCTGTTATGGCAATGTGCTTATTCCGAACTTTATTTTTGCGATACATTTTGGCCCGACTTTAAGGAAGAAGAGCTATGTAAAGCGATCTGTGATTATCAACGAAGAGAACGCCGATTCGGCAAAACAAGTGAACAAATATTGAAATAAGAAATGCGATACTGTTTTTACCTCATTCTATTGACTCTGGCTTGTGTATTCAGTTTTTCAACGGCACATGCACAAGAAAACAACAATACAGAAAATGACCAGCCGGTAATTTTATACAATGGCACTCCCAAAAAGTATGAAATAGCCGATATCAAGGTTACAGATATTGAAAACTATGAAGACTATGTCTTGATTGGTATATCAGGACTGGCAGTAGGTCAGACAATTACTGTACCGGGTGATGATATTACAAGTGCAATCAAGCGCTATTGGCGTCATGGACTGTTTTCTGATGTCAAAATCACAGCAGAGAAAATAGAAGGTAACAAAATTTATTTGTTCATCCATCTGTCATTACGTCCACGTATCACTGATATCCGCTTCAATGGAGTAAAGAAGAGTGAACGCGAAGATTTGCAGGCAAAGCTGGGTATGTCTAAAGGCAGTCAGATTACTCCTAACCTGATAGACCGTGCAAAGATTATTATCAAAAGACACTTTGACGACAAAGGATTCAAGAATGCTGAAATCAATATCGTAGAACGTGAAGATCCTGCAAACAAAGAACAAGTATATGTAGACGTAAACATCGACAAAAAGGACAAGGTAAAAGTTCACAAAATTACGATCGATGGTAACAGTGTACTGAGTGACAAGAAGTTGAAGCGTGTCATGAAGAAGACCAACGAAAAAGGTAAACTGATTAACTTGTTCCGAGCCAAGAAGTTTATCAACGAAAGATATGAAGAAGATAAACAGAAGATTATCGATAAATATAATGAGTTGGGATATCGTGATGCTATTATCGAATTAGATAGTGTTTCTCCATACGATGAAAAGGCCGTAGATGTATACATGAAAATATACGAAGGTAACAAGTATTACCTGAGAGATATTACATGGGTAGGTAATACGGTATATCCTTCCGACCTGCTGAACGAACAGTTACGTATGAAGCGAGGCGATGTATACAACCAGAAACTTTTGAATGACCGTATCAGTAACGATGAAGATGCTATCGGTAACAACTATTATAACCGAGGTTATGTATTCTATCACCTCGACCCTGTAGAAGTTAATATCGACGGCGACTCTATCGATTTGGAAATGCGTATCGTCGAGGGTCCACAGGCAAGTATTAGTCATGTACGCATCAATGGTAATGACCGCTTGTATGAAAACGTAGTTCGTCGTGAGCTCCGTACTCGTCCGGGCGACTTATTCAGTAAAGAAGCACTGGAACGTTCCTATCGTGAAATTGCACAGATGGGACATTTCAACCCTGAAAATATCAAACCGGATGTACAGCCCAACTACGAAAATGGAACAGTTGATATCAACTGGGGACTGGAATCTAAAGCGAACGACCAGGTAGAGTTTTCTGCCGGTTGGGGACAAACAGGTATCATCGGTAAGTTGAGCTTGAAATTTACCAACTTCTCGTTTGCTAACCTCTTCCGCAAAAACGATAATTTCCGTGGTTTCCTACCACAAGGTGATGGTCAGACATTAACCATCAGTGGTCAGACCAACGGTCAGTACTACCAGTCGTATAGTATTTCATTCCTTGACCCATGGTTCGGAGGCAAACGTCCGAATTCATTATCTGTATCAGCATTCTACTCTGTACAGACCGATGTCAGCAGTCAGTATTATAACTCTGCTTACATGAACAACTATTACAACTATCTGAGCGGTTACGGAAACTACTATGGTGGTTATTATGATAACTACGAGTCTTACTACGACCCGGACAAGTCAATCAAGATGTTCGGACTTTCATTAGGTTGGGGTAAACGTCTTCGCTGGCCGGATGACTACTTCACGTTAACAGCCGAATTGTCATATCAGCGATTCATGTTGAAAGACTGGAGTTATTTGTACATCATGCTGAACAACGGACAGTATATGAATACCGGTAACTGTAACAGCTTAAGCTTGAATTTAACATTATCTCGTAATTCAACCGATAACCCGATCTTCCCGCGTTACGGTTCAGAATTCAGCGCTTCTTTACAGATTACTCCGCCTTACTCACTGTTCAGTAAGAAAGATTATTCTACTTACGGAAAAGACAACTACGAAGAAGCAGCCAGCATGTATAAGTGGATTGAATACCACAAATGGAAATTCAAAGCAAAAACTTATACAGCCCTGATGGATATCCAGAAATGTCCGGTTATTATGACACGTACCGAATTTGGTATTTTGGGACACTTCAACAAATATAAACGTTCACCGTTTGAAACCTTCTACGTAGGAGGTGATGGTATGACAGGATACAGTTACAACTATGCTTCTGAAACCATTGCACTGCGTGGTTACGAAAACGGTTCTCTGACTCCGTACGGAAGTGAAGGTTATGCTTACATCCGCTTAGGAGCCGAATTACGTTACCCGTTGATGCTGGAAAATTCAACCAGTATCTATGCACTGGGATTTGTAGAAGCTGGTAATGCATGGAACGATGTAAGCAAGTTCAATCCGTTCCAGTTGAAGCGTTCTGCCGGTGTAGGTGTACGTATCTTCCTGCCGATGATTGGTATGATGGGTATTGACTGGGCCTATGGTTTCGACAAGATCAATGGTTCTACTCAGTACAGCGGAAGTCAGTTCCACTTCATCATCGGACAAGAATTCTAAAAAAGAAAGACCAATTAATGAAGAACTGAAGGATGAGAAATGAAAATTGAAAACAAGAGGCCGGCTTGGCTGACAGATTTTTCATTTATCATTCTTCATTATATTAAAAACATCGCTTATGAAAAAAGTCATCTTTTTAGCAGCATTGCTCGTGTGCAGCATCGCCACACAAGCACAACGATTTGCCTTGGTAGACATGGAATACATTTTGAAGCAGATTCCGGCCTACGAACAAGCAAACCAGCAAATGGAGAACCTTTCAAAACAGTGGCAAAGTGAAATAGAAGCAAAGACTCAAGAAGCCAAGACACTGTATGATAATTATCAGAAAAGTGCTTCTACGCTGTCGGCTACCCAAAAGACAGAACGAGAAAACGCCATCATTGCAAAGGAGAAAGAAGCAGCCGACTTGCGCAAAAAATACTTTGGTCCTGAAGGTGAAGGCATGAAAAAGCGTCAGGAACTAATCAACCCTATTCAGGATGCGATATACAATGCCATAAAGGAAATCGCAACACAAAAGAGCTATGATGCAGTAATAGACCGAGCATCGGCACAAAGCATGATTTTTGCCTCTCCACGTATAGACATAAGCAACGAAGTCCTTGCCAAATTAGGATATTCAAATTAATTTTATACTTTTGCAAAGTCTAAGATAAACAACATGTAAAACCAAAAATAAATTAATAACACAATAGAAACAAATAAGATTATGTTGAAAAAAATTGCTTTATTACTTTTACTCATCGCTCCGATGAGTGTATTTGCACAGAAGTTCGCACACTTCAAGTCTATGGACATCATCCCGGTTATGCCGGAATATGCAAAAGCTCAAACTGACATTCAGGCATTGCAGAAACAGTATGAAGACGAAATCAAACGTGCATCTGATGAGTTCAACAAGAAATTTGCCGAATATCAGCAAGAACAGAAAACTCTTCCACAAAATATTCAGGAACGTCGTCAGAAAGAACTTCAGGAACTTTCTGATAAAGGTATGCAGTTCCAGCAGGATGCACAGCAGCAACTGCAGAAAGCTTACAGCGATATGATGGAACCAATCTATAAGAAACTGGAAGATGCTGTAAAAGCTATTGGTACTGCAGGTGGCTATACTTATGTATTCGACCTGAACCGTACTGACATCCCTTACGTAAACGAAACAATGTCGAAAGATGTAACAAACGACATCAAGACGAAGTTAGGTATCAGCCTGACAGCTGTTCCGGCTGCAGCACCGGCAGCAACTCCTGCTCAGTAAAAACGTGTTTTCAACGTAACAAAAATAAAGTTGTCATTGGCTTTATCCCAGAAACAGATAAGGTCAATGACAATTCTTTTTTTTCACCTCTTAATCAAATTTCCCCATGTTTTCCACAACTGGACCTATCGGAGTATTCGATTCTGGATACGGAGGACTGACTATCCTCGACAAGATCCGTGAATTACTGCCTCAGTACGATTATATCTATCTGGGAGATAATGCCCGTACCCCATACGGCACACGTTCTTTCGAAGTCGTTTACGAATTCACCCTGCAAGCCGTACGTAAACTGTTCGAGTTAGGCTGCCCGCTGGTTATCCTGGCCTGCAATACGGCTTCGGCAAAAGCCTTAAGAAGCATCCAGCAAAACGACTTGCCACATATTGACTCAAGCCGGCGAGTACTGGGAGTAATTCGTCCTACAGCCGAATGTATAGGCGAGCTGACTGTTACACGCCACGTCGGACTTCTTGCTACAGCTGGAACAGTAAAATCTCAGTCCTACCCGCTGGAAGTACGGAAGCTGTATCCCGACGTACAACTCACCGGAGTAGCATGCCCGCTCTGGGTTCCACTGGTAGAAAACAACGAATTCAATTCGCCGGGAGCCGACTACTTTGTACGTAAGTACATCAACCAATTGCTGGAACAAGATCCGGAAATAGATACCATTATATTAGGTTGTACACACTATCCCCTGCTGATGGACAAGATACGTCAGTTTACTCCGCCACATATTCGCCTCGTTGCTCAGGGAGAATACGTAGCACATAGCCTGAAAGATTACCTTCGCCGTCATCCCGAAATAAGGACCCGCTGTACGGCAGGGGGAAGCTGCGAGTTTCTCACGACCGAATCGGTCGAAAAATTTCAGGAAGCTGCATCTATTTTCCTGCACCAGCAAGTACACGTACGAAGCATCACTTTAGAATAATCTTCACACATATAATTACCATTCAGCTAACATCACACTAAACCATCATACTATGACTACATTCGCCCCGTTTGCACGCCCGATGTATATCATGGCAAAGCCAGCCGGTTCACTATGCAATCTGGCCTGCCACTACTGCTACTATCTGGAAAAGGCCAAACTTTATCAGGACACTCCCAAGCAAATCATGAGTGACGAGCTGCTGGAAAAGTTCATCAAAGAATACATAGAGAGTCAGACCATGCCACAGGTTCTTTTTACATGGCATGGCGGAGAAACCTTGATGCGTCCCCTCGATTTCTATAAAAAGGTGATAATGTTACAAAAGAAATATGGCAGAGGCAGAAGCATAGACAATTGCATCCAGACAAATGGTACTTTACTGACCGACGACTGGTGCCGTTTTTTTCACGATAACCACTGGCTGGTAGGGGTTTCCATCGACGGGCCACAGGAGTTCCACGACGAATACCGGAAAAACAAACAGGGAAAGCCTTCGTTTGTCAAGGTCATGCAAGGAATCAATCTGCTGAACAAACATCAGGTAGAATGGAATGCACTGGCTGTCGTAAACGATTTCAATGCCGACTATCCGCTCGATTTTTATCATTTCTTTAAGGAAATAGGTTGCCGGTATATTCAGTTTACTCCGATTGTGGAACGTATCTTCCGACATGCCGACGGACGCTATCTTGCCTCGGTAGAAGAAGGAGCTGAAGAAACGCTAACCGACTTCTCGGTTACTCCCGAGCAATGGGGAAACTTTCTCTGCACCATATTCGATGAATGGGTACGAAATGACGTAGGCGAATATTTTATCCAGCTATTCGACTCAACCCTTGCCAACTGGGTAGGCGAACAGCCCGGCATTTGTACACTGGCAAAGAACTGTGGGCATGCGGGAGTCATGGAATTTAACGGTGACGTATATGCTTGCGACCATTTTGTTTTTCCACAATATAAGCTGGGCAATATCTATTCAAAATCGCTGGTAGAAATGATGTACAGCGAAAAACAACTGCAATTCGGTCGCGATAAATCGGAAAAGCTGCCTACGCAGTGCAAGGAATGCCAGTATCTGTTTGCCTGCAACGGCGAATGTCCGAAGAACCGTTTCTGCAAGACCGCTTCCGGAGAGCCCGGACTGAATTATCTGTGCAAGGGATACTACCAGTACTTCGACCATGTAGCGCCTTACATGGATTTCATGAAAAAAGAATTGCTGGCACAGCGCCCGCCAGCCAATATCATGGAAGCTATCCGAAAGGGAGAACTCTGACACTGACTATCTCTCACTTTCCAGCAAAGATACAGATGAACTCGGACACACGATACCGGCTTTTCTCAAGGTATCGGCATGAGTTCATCTTTTTTTGTACAAACTTTCGATTTTTTTTGTACAAAAAATAAAAAAACGTCAAGACGTTTTTTACCAGACAGCACCACATCTTTTTCAACTCCCTGCAAGTTCCCATAAACAGAATACCCCTTTCACGCCCATTCCCGGAAACTTGATTTTTAAACAAGAGGAAACAGACGCCAAAGGGGTATATCTTATATAAGCGATAAAGATTATTTCTTTTTCAGTTCATCGGCAGGAACAATACGGTAAAGTTTGTCGCTCGGACGAATCCGGTCGGGCACCTTGAACGAAACATGTACTCCTTTCTTTACTACATCTACCGGTTTCAGGTCAACACGCGCTTCGTCCAGCGTAACATACATTGCTCCTGTAGTAGGTCCTGTAATCAGCAACTTGTCGCCAACCTTGATTTCACTGGCTTCAATCAGGAACTCTGCCACGCCGATATTGGAGAAGTATTTGATACCTTTTCCGGCATAAACTTTACGTTCTGTAGCTTCCGAACCGTAATTACGGCTCCACTCTCCCAAACGCTGTCCCAAATAATATCCGTTCCAGAATCCACGGTTGAACACAGTCTTCAAGCGAGTATCCCAATCTGCCTTCTTCTCTTCGGTAAAAGTTCCATCCAGGTAAGACTGAATAGCTTCCTTGTAACACTCCACTACAGTACGCACATACTCTGGTCCACGTGCACGTCCTTCTATCTTGAACACCCGTACACCTGCCTCAATCATTTCATCCATAAAATGAATGGTCTTCAGGTCTTTAGGTGACATGATATACTGATTGTCCACTTCCAGTTCGATATCGCTCTCCTTGTCTTTCACTATATACGAACGACGGCAGACCTGCATGCAAGCTCCGCGATTGGCAGATGCATTCAGTTCATTCAGACTCAGATAACACTTGCCCGATACAGCCATACACAAAGCACCGTGACAGAACATTTCAATGCGTACCGGCTCTCCCATCGGTCCTTTGATACCTTGTTCCTGAATGGCATCGTATATCTTGCGTACCTGCTTCAGATTCAGTTCACGAGCCAATACCACGACATCGGCAAACTGTGCATAAAACTTCAAGGCTTCCGCATTGCTGATGTTGAGCTGTGTAGAAAGATGCACCTCCTGCCCTACTTTATTGCAGTAGGCCATTACTGCTACATCGGCAGCAATTACCGCACTGATACCTGCTTCTTTTGCCGCATCGACAATCTTGCGCATCAAAGTGATATCTTCGTCGTAAATAATCGTATTAATAGTAAGATAACTCTTCACTCCATTTTCATCGCAGATCTGTGCAATTTCGCGCAAATCATCGATAGTAAACGTACTTGCCGAACGCGCACGCATGTTCAGACTTTCGATACCAAAATAGATAGAGTCTGCTCCAGCATGAATAGCAGCAGCCAGAGATTCACGAGAACCCACTGGTGCCATGATTTCAAAATCCTTTATTGAATAATTCATCGCTTCTTATTGATTTACGCTACAAAGGTAACGATTTTTCCGGGAACCACAGAAAAAGCTTGTACAAACACCCCTTCCCCCCTCTCTTTTTCTCCTTCAGCAAACAGAATAATAAATAATTATTCATACAGATAGCAAGAAAAACGACGTTTTTTTTTACTCTTTATTACTTTTTAATTAAAAATTTTATATATTTGTGCCCGATAAAGAAGAAGTATATAAAAATTTTAAATACTTTGATGAATAAAAAAAAGAGAGTTGTTTAATTTCTAAGTAAACTTTAATTAAGAGAGATTTTATGAGTAAGTTTTTATCCCTATTATGCAGTATGCTAATCTGCATAACGACTTACGCACAGAACATTACTGTGAACGGTAAAGTTACAGCCAACGGCGAAGAGATGCCGGGTGTAACAGTAGCGGTAAAAGGAGGAACCCAAGGTACCATTACCTCTATCGACGGAGGATACTCCTTGCAAGTAGACGCTAAAAGCACATTAGTTTTTTCATTTATTGGCTATGAAACTGTAGAAGTTCCCATCAAAGGCAAAAAAGTAATCAACGTAAATCTGAAAGAATCATCTATTGCGATGGAAGAAGTAGTGATTGCCGTGCCTTATGGTACTGCAAAGAAGTCTACCTTTACAGGTTCAGCCAGTGTCATCGACAAGAAAATCGTAGCTTCTTCTCAGGTAGCCAGCGTATCGAAGGCATTGCAAGGTACAGTGGCTGGTTTACAATCATTCTCTACCAGTGGACAACCGGGAGAAGATGCCAACATCTACATTCGTGGTGTGGGATCTGTAAATGCTTCACAAACTCCTTTGTATGTAGTTGATGGAGTTCCTTACGATGGAAAACTGTCTTCTATTTCATCACAAGACATTGCTTCTGTCACTGTACTGAAAGATGCAGCAGCAGCTTCACTGTACGGTTCTCGTGCAGCCAATGGTGTAATTATGATTACAACCAAGCAAGGACAAACCGGTTCTGCACCAACCATCCAGTTATCTGCTAAATATGGTTTTTCAAGCCGTGCTGTCAGCGATTATAATCAGTTAAGTACAAACGACTACTTCAAACTGCAATGGGAAGCACTCCGCAACAGCTATATGACCGGAAAAAATGCAATGAGCGCTGAAGATGCCGGAAAAGCAGCCTCAGCTGTCTTGACTACTACCGGTACTGGCGGACTGGGTATCAACCCTTATGGTAGCAAATACCCTCAACCCATTGACCAGTACGGAAACTTGGTAGAAGGAGCCACTCCTCTCTGGGACGACAGTTGGGAAGATGCATTGACACAAGATGCACATTATGCAGATTTGAATGCCAGTGTGTCTGGCGGTAGCGAGAAAACCAAATACTATTTCTCATTGGGTTACCTGGACGATCAAGGTGCTTATATCTGTTCTGGATTTAAACGCTACAATTTAAGAACCAATATTACCACTGATTTACGTGATTGGTTGCAAGTAGGTTTGAACGTATCAGCAAGCCACTCCATCCAAAATTATCCGAAACAGGATGATACAGCTATTGGCAACGTTGTATTGGCTGCTCGTGATATACCTTCATTCTATCCTGTTTACGAACGTAATATGGATACAGGAGAATATATTCTGGATGAAAACGGTAACCGGATCTATGATTACGGTACCTATCGTAAAGGTTCTTACAACGGACAGAACTTTGCACAGTCTATGTACTATGACAAAAAAGAATACAAACGTGACGCTGCATCTGTACGTGGATTTTTACAGATTACTCCGATTGAAGGACTGAGCTACAAGATGTCTGTAAACTTAGACTACAACAGTCGCTTTACTCATTTCTACGACAACCCGACTTATGGTAAACAACCTTTGATAGGAAGTGTACAGAAAGAAAACGACCGTACTACCGGTATGACATTCAACAATGTAGTAAACTGGAATCATACATTCAACGATGCACACGATGTACGTGTAATGTTGGGTCAGGAGTATTATGAATACAATACATCCAGCTTCGGCGGTTCACGTTCGGGTGTAATTACCGACGGATATTTTGAACCCGATGCTGCTTCTACACTGAACAGTTTCTCTGGTTACAGCGACCAGTACAAATTATTGAGTTATTTTGGTAGTGCAGAATACTCATACCAAGGAAAATATTTTGCATCAACTTCTGTACGTACAGACGGTTCTTCTCGTTTCCATCCAGATCATCGCTGGGGAACATTCTGGTCTTTTGGTGCTTCTTGGAAAATCGTACGCGAAAAATTCCTCGAATCAGCAGCAAATGACTGGTTGACAAACTTGACTTTGCGTGCCAGCTATGGTGCACAAGGTAATGATAATGTAGGTTACTATGCATATCAGGCTTTGTATGGTATGGGAAGCCTGTTTGGAAACCCTGCATTGACAGCTTATCGTCTGGCTACTCCTAACTTGACTTGGGAAACTAACTTAAACCTGAATATCGGTTTGGATTTCGGATTCTGGAACAACCGCTTGAACGGTACTATCGAATACTTCCAGCGTTCATCTAAAGACTTGCTGTTCTCACGCGACCTGGTTCCATCAAGCGGATTCTCTAGTATTGATGCCAACATCGGTAAGCTGAAAAACTATGGTTGGGAATTCACAATCAGCGGTACTCCGATTCTGACCAAAGACTGGACATGGAAATTAAGTGTAAATGCAACTACCTATAAAAATGAAATTGTAGAACTTCCTACAGATGTTATGTGGAACGGTTCGAAGAAATGGGTAAAAGGCGGTTCTTTGTACGACTATTGGATGTATGAATGGGCAGGAGTTAATCCTGAAACAGGTGCGCCACAATGGTATAAGACACAAGAAGACGGAAGCCGAGTACCTACAAGCAACTACTCTTCTCTGAATTCAAACGATAAGGTGAAGTTGGGAAGTTCACTGCCGACACTGACCGGAGGTTTCCAGTCTGATTTGACTTGGAAAAATATCTCTTTATCAATGTTGTTCTCTTATGCAATTGGTGGTAAGTTATACAACAACGACTATGTGATGATGATGAGCACATCAGGAGGTAACGGTAGCTCACTGAGCGAAGAAATGCTGGAACGCTGGCAAAAGCCGGGTGATATTACAGATGTCCCCAAACTGTCTTATAACCAGACAGACTACTTCACCAGTGGTTCAAGCCGTTGGTTGGTAAACCGTTCATTCTTACGTTTAAAAACTGTGACATTAAGTTATACATTACCGAAAAAATGGATACACGTAGCTTCACTGAAAGAAGCAAGCATTTTCTTTCAAGGAGAAAATCTGCTGACATTCAGCCACCAGCAAGGTCTTGATCCGGAACAACCTATCAGTGGTTCTGTTTCATTCCGCTACCCTGCCATGAAAACTTTCTCATTCGGTATTAATGTAACACTTTAATTTAATTCTTAAAATATGAAATTCAGTTATAAAAATATAACCTGGGGAATATTACTCGCATGCAGTATGGCATCTTGCGATCTGGATACCACCCCCACCAACTACCTTCCTTCTGAAGACGCATTTAAAACTACAGCACGTTGCGAAAGTGTGCTAAACGGTACATGGAGCTCTCTTTTTACAAACGGTTTCACCCTCGCATCTATCGGATTAGGCTCTATTATGATGAATGATGATTTTGCCGGATCGGATGTAGTAAGAACAACCAGCTACGGATATAGCTCAAGTTACAGTCTTACCAACGGCTACGGACGTGGAGAAATCAACGATATGGCATGGGATTTGTTTTACGATGCCATAAACAACTGCAACAACATCATTGCATACATTGACCAGGCCGAAGGAAGTGAAGAAGACAAAAACATCATCAAAGGTCAGGCTTTGGCTACCCGCGGTTATGTATATATGCTTCTGGCTACTCACTATTCTTTTGGAGTGGGTAATGAAAAGTATGCCAACAACGCTTGTGTACCTATCTACACAGAGCCGACAGACCTGAATATGGCATTGACCGGTAAGCCTGCATCCACTGTAAAAGATGTATTCCAGCGCTCTTTAACCGACTTAGGAGATGCCTATTCTTTAATTCCGGACAAATATAATAGAGGTATTAACGCAACTGACCAATACCGTATTGATAAAACTGTGGTAAAGGGGTTATTGGCACGTACTAACTTATATGCAGGAGAATGGCAAGCTGCCTACAACTATGCAGACGAAGCTATGACAGCCAAAGGTAAATACCTGATGTCGGAAGAAGAATTCAAGAGCGGATTCAATGATGCAACCAACGAAGAATGGATGTGGGGATTTTCTTCTACACTGGAAGACAATCTGGCTGCCTACAATTTCAATTTCAAAGATTGTACAACCGAAGGCTCTTATTACAGTTGCTTTAATGTAGATCCGTTTTTCAAGGAAAAATTTGAAGATAATGACTATCGTAAAGATTTATTCCGTTGGGGAGCTAACGCTGGTTACGGCGAATGGACTATGCTGAATTATAAGTTTAAATTTGCGGATATCAACAACGGATTGGGAGACATTATTCTGATGCGTGTAGCAGAAATGTTCCTTATTAAAGCAGAGGCCGCAACTCACCTGCCAGGCAAAGAAGGAGAAGCACAGAGCTTACTGAAAGAATTACGTCAGGCACGATTGAAAGCCGGTAATACAGCAGCAGAAGTTACTGCTACAGGCGATGAACTGAGAGAAGAAATTTGGTTGGAACGCCGTAAAGAGTTATGGGGAGAAGGATTCTCACTGACAGATTTGATTCGTAACCAAAAGAGTCTGGAACGCAAAAACTGGAGCCACTACGTAGAATGTATCCTAAATCCGGATGGTAGCAACTCTAATATTCCTATTTTGGACGAAAATGGCGAACTGACTTATGCTGATGACAAACCTGAAAGCTATAAGAAAGAAAGATGTACGCTGCTTCAAGGACATATTGCATCCAGAACAGTATTCCCTGATGGTTCTGAGTTTGAACCAAACAGTAAATACTACCTGTTCCGAATTCCTGAACAGGAAGAATTGCAAAACGCAAACTTGTATACAGAACATCCCATGCTTCCACTTTATAATTAAGGTGCGCATAAAAGAACTAACATAACTGCTCCCAGACGAAAATAATATTCGTCTGGGAGTTTTTTATTTACCTCCTTACCTTACTTCAATATACTTAACGTGAGTTCGACGAATTCAAAACAAAGCGAGCTGTGTGTCAAGAGTTCTTGTAACATTGATACACGGCTTCTTCGGAAAGCAACAATATGCAGCAA